>DASTDQ010000420.1:0-5116 GCA_035710305.1 Vicinamibacterales bacterium
ACGGCGCGGCATCGATCACGACAGAACCGGTCTGGGGCGACCCGAACATCATCAGGCCCCCGACCACCGCCGCGACGAGGACAATCGCGGCGCCGGCTCCCGCCCAGACGACTGTGCGCTTGTCCCGCATCGCCTTCGCCAGCGGGGAGAACCCGGACGAAAGGCGTGCCTTCAGCGCCGCGATCTGTTTCGAAGGATCCGGACGAGGAGTCGTGGTTTTCCGGACGGCCGGCGGTGGTGCTTTCGCCGCCGGCGCCTTCGCCACCGGCGCGCGGGCGACGGGCGTCTCTGCGACGGGTTGCGGCGGCGGTACGGCCGGTGGCGGAGAGGGCGCCGGAGTTCGACGCGGAGCGGCGACACCCGGTGGTCGCAGTACGGTGCGATCGCTGACGCTCGACGCGCGGGACGGGAACTGTTCGTCGAACCTCGTCACGGCATCGGCCGGCGCCACGTCGTCTGTCGATGGCGACCTGCCGAACGGCGTCGCGGCGGTCGCCGCCGAGGCCCGCGCCGCATGCTCGCGCAGCTCGATCGCCACGTTGATCTCGGCCTCGAGGTCGATCGCGCCCGCGTGTGTCTCGTCGAAAGTCAACGCCTGCTGACAGGCGTCGAGTGCGGCCTCGAGGTGGCCCTCCGCGAGCAACTCGCGGGCCTGCTGCAGCGCAACCTCGATCTGCGCCAACCGGCGCCGGGCGATCGCCTCACGGTCCGTGCGCTTGGGATCTGGAGGCGGCGTCATCTGCGCCACGCCGACCGCATCGTCCTGGCGTCGCCGCGCGGATCCCGTCCCGCGGGTGCCCATACCCGCCGGAGGCGTGTCGCGGCTCGTCAGGATGGTCGGGGCGTTCCACGCCGCGTTCGACGAGAACTCCTTGCGCACGCGGCTGATCGCCGCTCGCAGCGCCTCGGAATCGTCGTAGCGTTCGGCCGCCGTTTTCCTCAGTGCCTTCACCACGATGGCGATGATGTCGGGGCTCACGTCGGGCGCCAGGCGCTCCAGCGGCACCGGTTCTTCGGTGAGGATCTTGTGGGTGATCATCGGCAGCGTGTCACCCGGAAACGCCTCGGAATAGGCGAGCAGCTCGTAGAAGACGACGCCCATCGCAAACTGATCGGCGCGGTGATCGACGGGATCGCCGGTGATCTGTTCCGGCGCCATGTACCCGGGCGTCCCGATCATCACAGACGTATTCGACGCTGCGCCGAGGATCCGTGCGATGCCGAAGTCGAGGATCTTCAGCCGGCCGTTCCGGTCGATCATCAGGTTGGCTGGCTTGATGTCGCGGTGCACGAGCTGCATCTGGTGGGCGTAGCCGGCGCCGGCCGCAAGTTCCTCCATCCACCGCAGCTTGTCCGCCATCGTCACCGGTACCTTGCGCCGGATCAGCCCGGCGACGGTCTCGCCCGGCACGTATTCCATGACGATGTACGGTTGGGAGTCGTAGGACCCGAAGTCGAAGACAGTGACGATGTTGGGATGGTTGAGCGCGGCAGCCGCGCGGGCTTCACGGCTGAACCGTTCCCGCGCATCGGGTACGTCGAGGTCCCCGGAGAAGACTTTGATGGCAACCATCCGGCCGAGCACCGGATCGTGAGCGACGTACACCGCGCCCATCCCGCCACGGCCGAGCCGCCGCTGGATTTCGTAGCGACCGAGTTGGCTGCCTGGCTCGAACATCTATCTACGTCCCTTCGGGGTCCCGCGCACGCGAGGCGAACCGCGAGGCAAGTACTATAAGGCCAACGCGCCCGAAGGAGTGCGCCCCAAAGCTCGGGTGGAGGAAAGTCTCCTCGAGGACGAACTTCTCCGCCGTCGGTGCGACGCCGACGCTACTTGATTACCGCCTGCGCCACGGCGTTCTCGAAGTCGCGCTGGAGCGCCGGCGTGCTCGTCTGCATCAGGATGATGGTCACCATTCCGGCTGCCGGCTCGATGTGCACGTTGGTTCCATAGGCGCCGGCCCAGCCCCAGGCGCCCTTGGTGACGCGCCGATCGGCCGCCACGGGATCCTCCACGACCTGCACACCCAGGCCGAAGCCGATACCACGGGGCGACATGCCCATCTGACCGCCAGCCAGATCGCCCGTGTGGTTGGACGCCATCAACTCGATCGTTCGAGGACTGAGATATCGCTTGCCGTTCAACTCCCCTCCCATCACGAGCATCGTCGCAAGCTGCGCATAGTCTTCGGCCGTGCTCACCAGCCCGCCGGCACCGGAGAAATAGGTGGCGCTGCTCAGGCCCGACTGATCCGGCGATCGTTCGAGGCCGTTCGGGCCGCGTCGATAGAGCGGGACCAGGCGAGGCTGAATCGCCGCCGTCAGCGTGAAGCCCGTATCTTTCATTCCAAGAGGATCGAACAGGCGCTCGCGCAGGAACTGATCGAAGGTCTTGCCTGAGGCGACTTCCACCACGCGGCTGAGCACGTCGAACCCGGCCAGCCCGCTGTAGCGCCACAGCGTCCCGGGCTGAAAATCGAGCGGGACGGCACCGAGCTTCGGGATATAGGTAGCGAGGGTATCGCTCGGCGTTCGAGCTGCGGCCTGACCCGCAACAGCGTTTCCGAGACCGCCGCTCATGAGGCCAGAGCCGTGCGTGAGCAGGTCGCGAATCGTGACTTCACGCGTGGCCGAAACCAGGTCCACTTCAGGCGGCGGGCCGCCCCGGCCCGCCTGAGGACCGGCTGGAGGCGCCGCGCCGCCCCGCGCGCCGGGCCGGGCCACCGCCACCTTCGCCGACTTGAACTCGGGGATGAAGCGCGACACCGGATCGTTCAGGCGAAGCTTCCCCTCCTCGAGCATCATCATCACCGCGACAGCGGTCACCGGCTTGGACATCGAGGCGAGCCGGAACACGCCGTCCCTGGGCATCGGACGCTTGGCTTCGACGTCGATCAGCCCGTGCGCCTCGAGGTGCGCGATTCGTCCGTTTCGCGAGACGAGCGTGACGGCTCCCGCCAGCGAGCCCGCGTCGATGTGCCGCTGGACGGCCTCGTGAATCCGCGCGAGACGCTCCGATGACAGGCCGACGTCCTCCGGCTTGGCCGTCGTGATCGACCCGGCGTGCAGCGGCAGCCACGCAAACGAACACGCCAGAGTCACACAGACGACACACACGAGCAGTGACGAGCCGAGCCGGCGATGCGTCATGAGAGTCCTCCCGGTGACGCGCATGATAGGAGGCGGTCCACCCATGGTCAAGGAGTGGAATAGCCATTTCGGCGGGACGTCCGGAACCAGAGGTCCAAAGTCTGCTGACTGGCGGCCTTGTGAGCGCCCTGCCGGCGTCAGAGCGCGTCCTTTCGTGCAGCGGCGCGCAGGCATGCCGGTTGCCACTTCAGGGTGGCAGTGACGCCGTACGCCATGACGACGTCACGGAAGCCCCTCCTGAAAGGGGCTCCCCTCCTCACGCCCTGATCGCTTTGTCCTTGCGTGTGCCTGGGACAGGGCGGTCAGGGTGCCCTCCTCCTCGCCGCTATTCGGCCGCTCGCTCCTGAATCGACTGGAGGTAGCGAACCAGCGCCGCGATGCGTGCGCTCACGGTCTCGTCGCCCTCCGGGGTGGCGCGCCTGAATGCATCGCCCCACACCGGCATCGTTCGATCGCCGTGCGACGACACATCGCGGCCGTCGATGATCCGCCGCACGCGCTCGCCTGGAAACACGTCTCCGTTCCGTTTCGCGAACTGCGTGAGATCGGCCGGCGCCTTGCGCAGCGCGGACGCCATCGGCCCGTCGCCCCGGCCCGCGGACCCGTGGCAGCTCGCGCAGTATTGGCGAAACAGCGTCGCGCCGTTCTCGACCCGCTGCAGCGACTCGATGTGATCGACGATGCCGTCGATGCGAACATGGGCACGCGTGTCGGATGCATCGAGGGCCCTGAACGCCGGTCCCCACACCGGCATGTCGCTGGCGCCATGCGCCGCGACCGGCCGGCCGACGCCGGCGATGTAGGCGCGCACGCGGTCGCGCGGGTACTCACCCCCGTTTCGTTCGGCGAGCGTCGTCAGATCGGCCGGCCTGGCCCGAAGCGCCGCGGCGACGGGTCCATCGCCGCGGCCGCCGCGGCCGTGGCACGGGGCGCAGTAGAACGCGAATGACTCGGTCGGGCCGAGCGACTCGATCGCCAGCGGCGGCAGCTGCCGCTCTCCTTGCCCTCCGGCAGCGAGCGCCATCCACGACACGCAGATCGCCGCAGTCGCGACGATCAGAGCAGGGCCCCGTGAAATTTTTCGTGCGCGTGCGGAAGTTTCCATTGTTTTCGCGCGGATTGCGGCCTCCCGGCACACTGACAGCAACGTTCGGGCCTGCCGGCGGTGGCATGTGTTCTGATTCGACGTTCGGCAGCGGATGTTCGTGTTGGTACGGAGGTGCAGGCGTGGCGCGCGAGTCGTTCCATCTCGACCCGATCGGGGCCAGGGCGACGGCACGCCACTACATTCGTGACATCGTGTACGGCGCCAACGACGGCCTGATCACGACCTTCGCGGTGGTGAGCGGCGTCGCCGGGGGGGCCCTGTCGCAGGTGGCCATCCTGGTGATCGGCGCCGCCAACCTGGCCGCCGACGGCGTGTCGATGGGCGTCGGCAACCTGCTGGCGATCCGCGCGGACGAGGGCGCTCGCGCAGCGGAGGGTCTTCCCGAGCTCGAGGCGTATCCGTGGAAGCACGGCCTCGCGACGCTGATCGCGTTCGCCGCTGCCGGTGCGATCCCGCTCGTCCCCTACGTGCTGCCGCTTCCCACGCCGGTGCGGCTGCCATGGTCGATCGGTATGACCTTCACCAGTCTCTTCTTGCTTGGCGCGGCACGCGCGCTGATCACCCGCGATCGCTGGTGGCGCACCGGGCTCGAAACCCTCCTGCTGGGTCTCGTTGTCGCCATCGCCGCCTACGGCGCGGGGCGGTTGGTCGCGAGCGTTGTGCGGACGTCAGAGCTTGGTCCTTGGTCCCTGGTGCTTGGTTCTTGGTCCGTCCTTTAGTCCTTAGTCCGTCCCTGGGTCCTTGGTCCTGCGCTAGTCACCGAGCGAGAGGTCGTATCGACGCCTGACGGCCGCGATGACGTCGGCGACGACGTCGCGCTCTCCGTCGTATCGATGGCGCGCCTCGAGATCGAGCAGC
>DASTDQ010000421.1:0-13669 GCA_035710305.1 Vicinamibacterales bacterium
TCGGGGCGTTCCTTGACGATGATCGCCTCGACCATCTCCGGCGTCAGCGGCTCGACGTAGGTCGCGTCGGCGAGCTCCGGGTCGGTCATGATCGTCGCCGGGTTGCTGTTGATCAGGACGACCTCGAGACCCTCCTTGCGGAGCGCCTTGCACGCCTGCGTGCCCGAGTAGTCGAACTCGGCCGCCTGGCCGATCACGATCGGGCCGGAGCCGATCACGAGGACGCGCTTGATGTCAGTACGCTTCGGCATTCGGTTCGTTTCGCGTGTCGTTCACCGTTTCTCCATCGACTCGAGAAACTGCCGGAACAGATAGTCCGCGTCGTGGGGACCTGGAGACGCCTCAGGATGATACTGGACCGAGAACATCGGCTTGGTCAGGTGGCGGAAGCCTTCGACCGTGTTGTCGTACAGGTTGAGGTGGGTCACCGTCGTATCGGCGGGCAATGAATCCGGATCGACGGCAAACCCGTGGTTCTGCGACGTGATCTCGACCTTGCCCGACTGGAGCTCCTTGACGGGATGGTTCGCGCCCCGGTGCCCGAACTTCAGCTTGTAGGTCCGCCCGCCGACGGCCAGGCCGAGGATCTGGTGCCCCAGGCAGATGCCGAACATCGGGATGCCCGTTGCGGCGAGCTGCTTCACGTTCTCAATGGCGTACGGCAGCGCCGCCGGATCGCCAGGGCCGTTGCTGAGAAAGATGCCATCCGGCTCGATGGCCACCAGTTCGGACGCCGGAGACGACGCCGGGAACACCTGCACGTCGCAGCCGTAGGCGTCGAGCCGCCGGAGAATGTTGAACTTGATCCCGAAGTCGTAGGCGGCCACGCGACGCCGGCGCGACGGCTGCCGCCCCGGAACGATGCCGAACTCGCGATGATCGACGTCGCCGGCCTTCGGCGCCCGATCCCGCCAGGCGAAGGGCAAGTCACAGGTCACGTCCTTGACGAGGTCGGCGCCCTCCATCTTCGGAATCGCGTTCGCCCTGGCCACGAGCTCCGCCGGATCGACCTGCCCCGTGGCGATGATCCCCCGCATCACGCCGGCGGAACGCAGGATTCGCGTCAGCGCGCGCGTGTCGATATCGGCGATCGCGACGATGTTGTGGCGGACGAGGTAGTCGCGCAGCGTGCCGTCGGCGCGCCAGTTGCTGGCCAGCGGAGAGGCCTCCCGCACGATGAAGCCGGCGACGTGAGGCGCCTGCGATTCCTCGTCGCCTTCGGCTACCCCGTAGTTGCCGATCTGCGGTGCCGTCATCGTCACGATCTGTCCCGCGTAGGACGGGTCTGTGAGCACTTCCTGGTAGCCGGTCATGCTCGTGTTGAACACGACCTCACCCTGTGCCTCGCCGGATGCACCTGCCGCGACGCCCCGGTACCACGTACCGTCTTCCAACGCGAGTGTTGCGTTCATGTCAACCGACCGATCGTAACACTAGCGAGGCGGCTCGTTTTCTTGACACTGCGCGCGGCGCTCTGCAACAGTGGGCAGGGTGTACTCCCACACAGGTCGGACCGGGGACGCCCAATCAGGCGCGCTCGCGCCGGCCGGCGCCGCGGCCAGCGGCCGCCTTTCCATCGACATCCGCCGCTTTCCCTGGATCAGGCGCCTCGCCGCGGACTACGCATACGACTACGCCCGCGTCTCGGAATTCTTCACCGACAATCCCGCCGACCCTGCCGCATGGCCCGCGGCGATCGCCCGCGCGTCCGGTTTCCCCCGGCAGCGCGCGAGGCTGGTCGAGCTCCTGCAGGCGCAGCAGCGCCGGCGCAATGCGCCTGCCGAATCGATGGCGGCCGCGGCCGTTCTTGGCGACCCGCGGTCGGTCGCCGTTGCGACCGGGCAACAGGCTGGGCTCTTTGGCGGGCCGCTCTTCACCCTGCTCAAAGCGCTCACGGCGATCCGGCTCGCCGAGCGCGTGCGGGTCGAGCACCACGTGCCCGCGGTGGCCGTGTTCTGGGTGGACGCCGAGGATCACGACTGGAACGAGGTGAAGGCCTGCGGTGTGCTTGACGCCGATCTCCGCCTTCAGTCGATCTCGCCGGGAGATCCGCAGGGGGCCAATCACGGCCCGGTCGCAAGGGTCCGTCTCGACGAACACATTACGGCAACGCTGTCTCAACTCGAGGCCACGCTTCCAGCCACGGAGTTCACGCCGGGACTGCTCGAGGATCTGCGGAGGATCTACCGCCCCGGCGCCGGCATGGCAGACGCCTTCAGCCAGTGGCTCGAGCGCGTCCTCGGATCGCGCGGCCTTGTGGTGTTCGACGCCTCGGATCCGGCGGCCAAGCCCATGGCGGCGGAGCTCTTCGCCCTCGAGGTCGAACGCGCGGGGGCCACGTCACGACTGGCCGCGGAGGCAGGCGAGGCACTGGTCCTGCGCGACTATCACGCCCAGGTCATTCCGCAGGAAGACGGCCTCGCGCTGTTTGCGATTGACGATCAGCGAGAGCCCATTCGGAAAGCCGGCGACCGGTTCGCGATTGGGAGCCGGACCGAATCGGCGAACGATCTGCTCCAGCGCGTACGTCTCTCGCCGGAGTCATTCAGCCCGAACGTCCTGCTGCGGCCACTCGTGCAGGACACGATCTTTCCCACGGTGTGCTACGTGGCCGGGCCCAACGAGCTCGCCTACCTCGCACAACTGCGCCGGGTCTACGAAGCGTTCTCGGTCCCGATGCCCCTGGTCCAGCAGCGTTCCACGGCCACGATCGTCGATGGAAACGCGATGCGGTTCCTGTCGCGGCCAGACGTCCGATTCGAGTCGCTCCGCGCGCAGGACGAGGCCGCGCTGAACGAACTGCTCGTCGCACAGCTGCCGCCGTCGGTTGACGCGTCGATCGACGAAGCCAGGTCCGCTCTCGACCAACGGATGGAGGCAGTGGCTCGGGAGGCCGCCGGGGTCGATGCCACGCTCGAGGGGGCGAGCCGTTCGACGCTCGGACGGATGCAGGACGACCTGAAGAAACTGCAGGCCAAGATCGTCCAGGCAGCGAAGCGGAAGGACGATACGCTGCGCAGGCAGTTTCGACACGCTCAGGACCAGGCGTTTCCCGCGGGGCAGCCCCAGGAACGGGCGGTCGGCTTCGTCTACTTTCTCAACAGGTACGGTCCGGGACTGGTGGACCGCTTGATGGAAGTGTTACCGGGCGAGATGGGAAAGCACGAGATCGTCACGATCTAGTGTCAGCCTCCCCGACGCCAGTTCTTGGAAAAGGCGCCGAAGATCATCAGCAGCGCGACGCCATAGAGGGCACGGCGACCCCAGGAGACGTTCCGCGACTGGAGCTCCGACAGGAGCTTGGCACCGACCAGGGCTGCGACCCCCGCGATGAGAAGCAGCACCAACGGGTGCCGGCGGCGCCGGTGTCCAAATCCGCGCGGGGCGGCCGCCGCCGTGTGCCACGGGTTGGAATCCCAGCGAAAATCGGTCCAGTTGAGTGGGTCGGCAAACGGCTGGCGACGGTACCGGGGGCGGAACACGCTTGTAACGACGAGTAGAGTGCCCCAAAAGTTCGCGCAGGGCGGCGGAGCCCGGGTCGAGGCTCTATAATTTATCTGAATGAATCAGGAGGTTTTCGCCGCCCTGTCCGAGGCGCTCGATCGCGGCGAAGAGGTGGCGCTCGTCACCATCGTCGCCGCGCGGGGCTCGACGCCCCAGCGCGTGGGCGCGAAGATGCTCGTCTACAGCGACGGCCGCACCGTCGGGACCATCGGCGGGGGCTGCTACGAGAACGACGCGTTCGGCAAGGCGCGGGAAGCCATCGCGTCCCGGCGACCGCTGAACGTCAAGTACGAGCTCAACGACGACTTCGCCCAGGAGACGGGCCTCGTCTGCGGTGGCCAGATGGAAGTGTTCATCGAGCCCGTGGAATCGTCGCCAGAGGTCTACGTCTTCGGGGCCGGGCACGTGGGGTACTTCGTCGCCAGGCTGGCCCATGAAGCCGGGTTCCGAGTACACGTGGTGGACGACCGGGAAAAGTTCGCCAACGCCCAGAGATTCGGGGACGGGATCGAGGTGATCGTCGACAACATCCCGGCCTGGCTGCAGTCGCACGCGCTGCCGCCGACCGCGTACGCCGTCATCGTGACACGCGGCCATACGCACGACCTCGACGCGCTGCGTGCCCTGTCGGCGGTGCCTCTTCGCTATCTCGGTCTCATCGGCAGCAAGGCGAAAGTGCGGCGGATCTTCGACGCGCTCATCGAAGAGGGCACCTCTGAGGAGTCGCTCCGCGCGGTCCACGCGCCGATAGGACTCGACATCGGCGCGATCACGCCGCAGGAAATCGCCGTCAGCATCGTGGCCGAGTTGATCGCCGCCAAGCACGGCAAGATCAACGACCCTCGTGTCGCCGCTGTCAGCCTGCGCTGGGAAGGGGCGCTCCGAGAGTAGGTGCTATAATTTCCTGCAAGCGCCTAAGCCCCTGACTGGCAATGGTTTCCTTCGAGCTCTCCGATCGATCGCGCCGCCTCCTGGCGACACTCGTGCGCCAGTACATCGACAGCGGCGAGCCTGTCTCGTCGCAACGCGTCGCCCGCGAGAGCGGCCTGGGGGTGTCGTCGCAGACGGTGCGCAACGCGCTGGCTCAGCTCGAGGAGCACGGATTCCTCCACCAGCCCCACACGTCCGCAGGCCGCGTGCCGACCGACCTCGGCTATCGCGCGTTCGTGGACCAGCTGCTCGAGGGCCGCAGGCCCGCGAGATCGCCGGCCGACGTCGAGCAGCAACTGCGCCAGCAGGCCGGGCGGACGCCTCTCATGGACGACCTGCTTGCCAGCGTGTCGCACCTGGTCTCGCGCGCGGCGCGGCACGTGGGGTTCGCCCTGGCGGCCGACGACGGCGCCGTGCTTCAGCGCATCGAGTTCGTTCCGCTCGACGGGTCCCGGGTCCTGGTGGTCGTCGTCTCCCGGGGCAATCAGATCACGCAGAAAGTGGTCGATGCCGGCGAGCGGGTGCGCCCCGACGATCTGGCCCAGGCAGCGCGGTATCTGAACACGGAGTTCGCCGGCCTTCCGCTGCTCGACGTGCGCGAGGCGGTGCTCGAGCGGCTCCGTCAGGAGCGCACGCTGTACGACAGGCTGCTCGCGCGCGCGCTGACGCTCGCGCGGTCGACGCTGGAGGATCTGCCGCACGTGCAGCTGTTCCACGTCGAGGGCGCCGCATCGCTGCTCGAGCACGAGGGCCAGGACGGCGTCTCGACGGCGACGCTGCGGGCCCTGCTGGAGATGATGGAGGAAAAGGAGCGGATGATCCATCTGCTCAACGCGTACATCGATGGCCCGGGACTGACCGTGGTGATCGGCACGGAGCATACGTCGCCCAATCTCAGGCGGTTCAGCCTGATCGCGTGCACGGCTGTTGACGGAAGCACGACGCGCACCGTCGGCGTCATCGGTCCGACGCGGATGCACTACTCCAGGGCCATCGCGCTCGTGGACGGCACCACGCAAGCCGTGTCGCGAGTGCTACGCCAGGCTCACTAGCGGTTCGCCCTTCGCATTAGTCGTTCGATGACAGAACAGACGATCGACGATCAGGATCAGCCACAGCCGGAAGCCCAGGTCGAGTCACCGGCCGATCCGCTCGACGAGCTGCGTCGCGAGAAGGACGCGCTGCAGGACCGCCTGCTTCGTACCGCTGCGGAGTTCGACAACTACCGCAAGCGCATGGAGCGGGAACGGCGCGAGCTCTCCGATCACATCCGGGCCGACGTGCTGAAGGACGTGCTTCCGATCGTGGACAACTTCGAGCGCGCCCTGCAGGCCGCCGGCACCGAGACCGAGTCGTTTGGCAAGGGCGTCGAGCTGATTTACCGGCAGATGCTCGACTTCCTCAAGAAGCGGGGCGTCACGCCGATCGAGGCGCTCGGCGCCGACTTCGACCCGAACTTCCATCAAGCCGTCATCCACGAGACGAGCGACGCGCACCGCGAGGGCGAGGTCATGGAGGAGCTGCAGCGGGGGTACATGCTCGGCGACCGGCTTCTGAGACCCGCCATGGTGAAGGTGGCCAAGACCGCGTGAGCAAGCGAGACTACTACGAGGTGCTGGGCGTCGCGCGCACCGCGACCGACCAGGAGATCAAGAGCGCGTACCGCAAGCTCGCGCTGCAGTACCACCCCGATCGCAATCCCGGCGACAAGACGTCCGAGGACAAGTTCAAGGAAGCGGCGGAGGCGTACTCCGTGCTGGTGGACACCGACAAGCGGCACATGTACGACCGCTTCGGCCACGCGGGACTCGGAGGCGCCGCCACGGGCGGCTTCGATCCCAACGCGTTCACGGGCTTCGAGGACATCCTCGGCGGACTCGGCGACATCTTCGGCTTCAGCGACGCCTTCGGCAGGCGGCGCGGCGGGCCGCAACGGGGCGCGGACCTCCGCTACGACCTGGAGATCTCGTTCGAGGAGTCGGCGAAAGGCACGGAGGCGACGCTCCAGATTCCGCGGCATGAGACGTGTGAGACCTGCTCGGGCAATGGCTCGGCGCCGGGCTCGGCGCCGTCCACCTGTCCGCAGTGCCAGGGCCGTGGGCAGCTTCGATACCAGCAAGGCTTCTTCACGGTGGCCAGGACCTGCGGCCAGTGTCGGGGCAGCGGCTCCATCATCACCAAGCCATGCCCGACATGCCGCGGCGCCGGGCGCCTGCAGAAGGACAAGAAGCTCAGCGTGCGGATTCCGGCCGGCATTGCAACCGGTCAGCGGCTCAGGCTGAACGGCGAGGGCGAAGCCGGTCCCGGCGGCGGGCCGGCTGGCGACCTCTACGTCGTCGTGCACGTGCAGGAACATCCGTTCTTCCAGCGCGATGGCAACGACCTTCACTGCGAGATGCCGCTTCACTTCCCCACCCTCGCGCTCGGCGGAGAGATCAGGATCCCGACGCTCGACGGCAGCGAGACGTTCACGATTCCTTCGGGAACCGAGACCGGGACGACGTTCCGCGTGCGTGGACGGGGGATGCCGGACGTCAGCGGGCGCGGACGCGGCGACCTGATGGTCACCGTCAAGGTCAGCACGCCGAAGAAGCTGACCAAGGAGCAGAAGAAGCTGCTCGAACAGCTGGCGGACGTCCTTCCGAAGGAAGCCTACGAGCCGACACCCGCCGGGGCGCAATCGGACAGAGGGCTCTTCGACCGCGTGAAGGACATCTTCGGATAGAACGCCGGTCTGCGGAATTCATTGCCCACCAATGGGCGCCGCGCGCCCTGCTGCGTCGGCGACTTCGTCACAAAACAGCCTGACCCGTTCGGGCGAGATCGTCAGCCGCCTCACCGACGCGGGGAGATGTTCACAACGGTACAGCCGGTCGACGTCCGTTCCCGCATGCTGCATGACGAGGAGTCGAGCATGAGTGACACCACCATCCGGACGGCCGGTCTGAAGCACATGCTCTACGAGCGCCGGCGCGAGATCCGGGGCGAGGTTCAGAGCCGCATCCGCGACGGACGCCTGGACCGATCGACGGAGGTCTGCGACGACCTCGAGCTTTCCGACGCCGACATGCGGGGCGACGTCGAGTTCACGCTGCTTCAGATGAGAACGGAGACGCTGATCCGCATCGACGAGGCGTTGGTACGGCTCGACGCGGGCACGTACGGGTCGTGCGTCGCGTGCGCCGGTGAGATCGCGGAACGACGACTTCGGGCGCTCCCGTTTGCGGCGCGCTGCCAGGCGTGCGAAACGAGGCGTGAGCAGGAGGACAGACGCGCGGGGCAACCGAGCCAGCGACTCGTCCGGTTCCCCCTCTTCACGGACGTGGTCCATCCCTGAGTGCGATGCTCCGGCGACAAAGGCCATCACGCGCGTCGATTCCACGCATCACGCCCTTCCCCTTCAGGGAGCTTGGACTCGCGACGACTGCACTCTCACCTTCTCGATGAACCTCCTCAGCTCCTCGTTATCGGGGAAGTCGCGAAACAGGATGCTGGCGGTCGCAAGAGCCCCGGGCGCGTCGTGTTCCCGGACCTGCACGTCCCAGAGTGCGAAGCGTGCTTCCGCCCTCGTGAAGAAGTCCGCCTCGGTCCCGGCGGCTTCGCGAATCGCGAGCAGGCCACGCTTCTTGCTGCCGCCTCCGAGCAGCCAGCGCGCCCCCCACGGCACCTTCGTTGCGACGATGTAGTCGACCCAGCCGCGCGCGACGCGTGCTCGCACGTGCCCGGGCTGACGGGCAAGCACCGTGTCGAGGGCACGCCGCCCTTCCCAGTACTCATCCCAGCCGGTCTTGTGTCCGAGCGTCCCCAGGTGCAGCCAGACGTAGTTCAGGTCCAGCTTGCCAAGGAGAAACAGCGTCTCGTCATCGAGCGGGTTCTGCTGAAGCCTCGCCCGGGCGAGGGCCTGCCCTCGCGCGAGGGCCACTTCGAATGCAGACAGCAGCGCGGGGCAGCCGACGCACAGCTTCCACGCCTTCCCTTTGTCCGCCGACGGTCCCAAGGCCCTGCGGATCTGAAACAGCAAAGCGGCCGTGCGCAGCTCGCACGCTGCCAGGTCGTTCACATCAGTGGTGCAGGGGCGCAGCGTCAGCGCAGCGGCAGACTCGTACTGAGCGTTGTAATACTCCAGCTGAGCGCCTTCGAGCGAATCGAGTCGTCGATCGGCGCTGGGGCTTTCAATCGCAGATGACGATTCCTGCGCGTCGGCAAGCGCAGTGGACGCGAGGAGTATCACGGTCCCTAGGGCGAGAGCGTCGAGGATACGCAACATGGATTCGGTGGCGTCTGACACAATCGTGCCACCGGCACCCGTGAGCGTCTGTTCGGTTCTGCACATCGGTCGGCTCGAGGGCACCCAGAAGGCCAACGCTATGTCCTGCATCGTGCACGCGCACGTTGCAGGTCGTCGATGTGTCGTCGAGGCGCCGGAGCATCTGCTGGTTGCGACGCCCGATGCGGCGCGTGTCGCCATCGACGCTCCACACCCAGACGTGCGTATCGAGCACGAGCACGGCTCAGTCGCGGTCGATGTCGTACTGACCCTCGATGGGATCGAAGGGCCGCTCGTACTTCAGCACGCTGCCGTTGAGGGATCCGAAGAAGGAGGTCGTCCCGCGCGGCTCGGTGAACGGCACGAGCCTGGCCACCGGCCTGCCGTGTTTCGTGACGACGCACTCGACTCGCGATTCGCGTACGCGGCCCATCAGCTCCAGGCACCTGGCCTTGAACTCCGCCGCCGGGTAGCGGGTCTCGACCCGCCTGCTCCGCGATCAGCCGATTCGGGATCGGGGTCAGCGTCGACCGGCCGGTCTCTGAAGCACGATCGCCCGAACAGTCGGCGGGAATGGGGGACCATACTCGTAATCAAAGAACCCAGGAGACGTGCCGGTCGTGCTCCACGAGGTCGATGGGACCGGGCCTAGAGCGACATACTCCCATCCCTGCTCACTGGCGGCGAGGAACTCTTGCTCGAGCGGGCGCCAAGACGACGGAGCGTACCCACGTTCGGTGAAGGTCTCCAGCACGCGATACTCGACCAGTGGAGCCTCGCGCTTCTCCATCACAGCGACCACTTCGTTTCCCAGCGTGGCGATGCTGACCTCGATCAGGTGGTATCCACGCAAGGCCGCCTCGTTCAGCTTCGGTTCGAGCCGCGGGACCCACGATTGATTCGGAGGCCACTCAGCAGCGACGACCAGGTGGTCGAGGGCTGGCGCGTTGTCCTGCCGCTCCATCACGAAGACGAGATGTTCGTGATAGAAGACCCAGTGCAGGCGGTAGCCACGCGCCACGGCCAGCGCCATCTCGCGCTCGAGCGCCTTGGTCGATCGCGGCGCGATCAACTGGTAGCGAGGCGGCGTGCCAGCGGCCTCCCTCGTCGCGTCCCGCGGGCGCTCGAGCACCGCGCAGTTACCACCTGCGGCGATGATGCGGTAGCCGTCGGTCGCAGCCTTCGCAATGCCCTTTATTAGGCTTCTCGGCACGCTCAGGGTTCCCCAGATTCTCCGGAAACCCTCGCGCTCGATGCGATAGTCGCGGGGCACGCGATCGCCGGGCGCCCGCTCGAGGATCGCCGCGCACGAGGCGCGCGGGCCCGGGACGACGGTGTGCGGAAGGACGCGGTAGCCGGGCGGCACCTTGCCCAGATCCTCCAGGAGCGACACGCTGTACTCGTATGCGCCGGCGGATCGCTCGAAGACCATGAAGGAGGCAGCCACGCGCCCCCCGCGCTCGGCGATTCGATAGCCCTGGCTCGCCACGCGGGCCAGGCTCTCCCTCGTCACTGTATCCAGGAAGAGCACCTTGTATCGGGGCAACGACGGAGACTGCGCATGCGCGACGACGGCGAGCAGAAATGCGGACGCCGAGAGGAGCAGGAGTCGACTCATGGCGTTCCCCGGAGCACGGGGTTCCGCGCCGAATGATACGCACGGACACCGGCGAGCGCAACGAGAACGTCCTGTCCGTGAGCCGAGGGTCACGACTGTCCTGTCTAAGGATCGGGGCCTGCCGGCCGCTATAATCCACGGCGTCGTGGCTCTCGCCCCCGGCACCCGCCTCGGACCCTACGAAGTGACCGCGCTGATCGGCAGTGGCGGGATGGGCGAGGTCTATCGCGCGCACGATCCGAAGCTGAAACGCGACGTCGCGATCAAGATCCTTCCCGCACACACGGCTTCAGATCCCGACCGCCGCGCCCGCTTCGAGCGCGAAGCGCAGAGCATCGCCGCGCTTAACCATCCCAACATCGTCACGATCTACTCGGTGGAAGAAGCCGACGGCCTGCTGTTCCTGACGATGGAGCTGGTGGACGGGCAGCCGCTGGACCATCTGATCGTCAAAGGTGGCCTGCCGCTGGCGCGCATCCTCGCGGTCGCGATCCCGTTGGTCGATGCCGTCAGTGCCGCGCATCAGAAAGGGATCACGCATCGGGATCTCAAGCCGGCCAACGTGATGGTCACGGCCGACGGGCGGGTGAAGGTCCTCGATTTCGGGTTGGCGAAGCTGGTTGAAGGTCCGGCTGAAGCCGGACACTACGTACTCTCGCAGTCGCCCACAATGGCATCGCCCGCGCGGACGGTCGAAGGCCGCATCGTCGGGACGGTGGCGTACATGTCGCCGGAGCAGGCGGAGGGCAAGGTGGTCGACCACCGGTCGGACATCTTCTCGCTGGGCGTGATGCTCTACGAGCTCGCGACCGGCGAGCGCCCATTCACAGGCGACACGCCCGTCTCGACGATGACCAGCATTCTTCGCGATACGCCGCGATCGCTCACTGAGGTCAATCAGGCCATCCCGCGAGACCTCGCCGTGATCGTGCGCCGATGCCTGGCGAAAGACCCAGAGCAGCGCACGCAGAGCGCAAAGGACCTTCGGAACCAGCTCGAGGACCTGCGGCACGCCGTGGACTCGGGCGAGCTGTCTGCGCACGCAACGACGGCCGTCGTTCCGCCCGAGACGTTTTCGTGGCGATGGGCCGCAGCGGTCATAGCAGCCGTACTTCTCGGGGCTGCTGGCACGTGGATGCTGACCCGAGAAAGCCGCGTATCAGAGACGCCCACCGTCGCGCAGGTCTCTCGGCTCACGCATGACGCAGGGTTCTCGCAGGAGCCAACGTGGTCGCCGGATGGCAGCCTGATCGCGTTTGCCTCGAACCGGAACGGGAACTTCGACATCTACGTCCGGCGGCTCCAAGGCGGCCAGGACGTCCCCGTCACGAGCCACGAGGAACAGGACTTCCAGCCGGCCGTTTCGCCTGACGGCAACTCGATCGCTTTCGTGTCCACGCGCGGCTCGCGCACGCGGATGGTCAAGATCGGTCAGCGGATCGGGAGCCTCGAGGCGCGTACGTACGGCGGTGACATCTGGGTGGTGGACACTTTCGGGGGGCAGGCACGCCTGCTGGCCCGGGACGGGAATTTCCCCGCCTGGCATCCGAGCGGACGGAAGGTGGCGTATGTCAGCGGGCCTGAGCAACGCCGTTCCATTCTCGAGACGGAGATGGATGGCAGTTCGCCTCAACCCGTCATTGCCAGCGACGCGTCGTCCTGGGAGATCGTCCGTATCCAGTACTCGCCTGGCGGCGACTGGATCACGTTCGACATCGCGGAGAGCGAGATCTACATCGTGCCGGCGGCCGGGGGACAAGCTCGCAAGCTGGTGACCGGCGTCGGTCATGTGTGGGATCCGTCGGGGACACGCCTCTACTACTGCGTGCGCGACACGGGAGGCGGAACACGTCTGCAATCGGTCACGATCGACGAGCGGACGGGGAGCCTCACGGGCGAACCAGCGACCGTCGGGCTGATGACTGGTGTCCTTCGAGACTTGGCGATCTCCCACGACGGCCAGCAGCTGGCGGTCACCGAGGTTGATGGCTCGATGAACCTGTCGCGTCTTCCCTTGACGGCCGACGGCAGCGCGCCCGCAGGCGACGAGGAAATGTTGAGCCTCGGGCAGGTGTTCGACGGTCAACCCAAATTCTCGCCCGACGGAAAGCGAATCGCCTATACCAGCAACCGGCTGGGGCGCGACCAGCTCTGGATGCTGCACGTCGACAGCAAGCGGATGGAGCGGCTGGAATTTGCCGACGGCGATATCAGTGCGGTCGGCGGGAACTGGCATCCGAGCGGCGACAAACTCGTCGCGCAACGCCTCTTCCCAGACGGGAAGGTCTCGTTGTGGTGGATCGCGGCCGACGCCAGTTACGCTGAGGAGCTGACGTCGCCGCCGACGCTGTACAACAACGCCGAGGGGTGGCCGATCGATCCGGACGGGCAGAAGCTCGTCTACGGCGCCGACGTCGATGATCACATTCAGTTGTTCGAATTCAATCTCGGCACCCGGCAGGCGAGGCAGCTCACGTTTTCCTCGGATGACAAGTTCAACACCATCTGGTCTCCTGATGGTCGCTGGATCGTGTACGTGTCCAACAGGAATGGATCCGGCCAGCTCTGGCGAATTCCGGCGGCCGGCGGCGAGCCGGAACCGCTGACGAAAGGCGTCGATCGTGTCCGCCACATGTTCTATTCACCGCGGGGGGGACGCTGGCTGTACTTCCAGCCCAACCACTTGAACATCTACCGCATGCCGGCCGACGGCGGGCGAGTTGAACAAGTGACGCACTTCCCTGAATCGGGGTTGTTCCTCGAGGAGCCGACCATTTCTCCCGATGGCAAATATCTCGCCTACAGCCGGAGCAACGGCGGGTCGTCGCTCTGGGTGCTGCAGCTTGGAGGTCCGCCGTTGCGATGATCGGACGAACACTCTTGCGCTAGACCCCTCGGAGGACCCAAAAGGGCTAATTGGGTATAATGGCCCCATGAGGGACACCGGGAAGACGCCCACTGATTCGGTGAAGGCGCTGCCCACGGTCCGCGCCTCCGACGTGAAGCGCCGTGGGTGGCGCGGCGTGATGCGAACGCTCGGCGTGGAGGGGGCCGTGCTGGTCACCAACCACGATCAGCCCGAGGCCGTGATCCTCGCCGCCGATGCGTACGCGAATCTTCTCGACCGGGCGAAGCTGGCAGACACGCGGATCGAGTCCGACCTCACGCTCCTGCGTCGCCGATTCGACGAGCGGCTCGCCGCGCTTCGAAAGCCGGATGCGGGCCGGCGTCTCCGGTCGGTGATGCGTGGCCCGGCCAAGCTGCGCGGAAAGGTCAAGGCCGGTCAGAGCTACTGAATGCCGCGGCCTGTCCTGTACGTCCTGGCAGGAGTCAACGGCGCTGGCAAAAGC
>DASTDQ010000422.1:0-5698 GCA_035710305.1 Vicinamibacterales bacterium
GATTATAGCCATACGGTCGGCCTTCACGGGTTTGGGATGATACGCTGCTCGGCGTTTCGAGCTGTTGGCGTCGGAGTTGCCGCCACCTGTGCGCGGGTCGTGAATGAAGAACCAGGCGCAGCTGATTACCTACGTCGACCGTTTGTCCGGCGGCACGTTCCGCGATCTGCAGCGCCTGCTCGACGGCCCATTCAAGGGAGCGTTCGGCGGCGTGCACGTCCTGCCGTTCTTTCACCCGATCGACGGCGAGGACGCAGGATTCGATCCGATCGACCATACCCAGGTCGACTCGCGCCTCGGCACGTGGGACGACGTCGCCGCTCTCGCACGGGCCACCGACGTGATGGCGGACGTCATTGTCAACCACGTCTCGAGCCGCTCGCCGCAATTCGAGGACTTCCACGCGCGCGGCGCCGAGTCGCCGTTCGCCGGCATGTTTCTCAGTTACTCCCGCGTGTTTCCGGCCGGCGCGCGGGAGTCGGATCTTGCGGCGATGCACACGCCACGTTCCAGTCTGCCGTTTACGAAGCACCGGACGGCGCGCGGACAGCAGGTGCTTCTCTGGACGACGTTCACCAGCGGGCAGATCGATATCGACGTGGAGCACCCCGAAGGCCGGCGGTACCTCGATGGCGTGCTGACACGTTTTCAGGCGGCGGGCATCAGGGCGATCCGGCTGGACGCGGTCGGTCACGCGATCAAGAAGGCGGGTACCAGTTGTTTCATGATTCCCGAGACGTTCGCATTCATCGCGGACATCACGGCGCGGGCACGGGCGCGCGGCATGGACGTGCTGGTCGAGGTCCACGGCCATCATCTGGACCAGATCGAGGTTGCACGACAGGTGGACTGGGTGTACGACTTCGCCCTGCCTCCGCTCGTGCTGCACACTCTCTACACCCGTGACGCCACGCCCTTGAAGCGATGGCTCGAGATGCGGCCGCGCAACGCGGTCACCGTACTGGATACGCACGACGGGATCGGTCTGCAGGACGCCGGAGCGGACGATCGGCGGCCGGGCGTGCCAGGCCTGCTTCCGGCCGAAGCCATTGACGCGCTCGGGGAAACGATTCACCAGCGCAGTGGCGGCGAGAGCAGGCAGGCAAGCGGCACTGCGGCAAGCAACGTCGACGAGCACCACATCAACTGCGCGTTCTACGATGCGCTCGGCCGCCGCGATGATGAGTACCTCGTCGCACGCGCAATCCAGTGCTTCGTGCCCGGCATTCCGCAGGTCTATTACGTGGGGCTGCTTGCCGGCGGCAACGACATGGAGCTGCTGCGGCGAACGGGCGTCGGCCGTGACATCAATCGCCACTACTACACGGGTGCCGAGCTGCAGCGGGACCTGAGCCGGCCCGTGGTTCGTGCCCTGCTCGCGCTGCTGCGGTTCCGGAACAGCCACGCGGCGTTCGAGGGCGCTTGTGACCTTGCGCCGTCAGCCGGGAACAGCGTCGTCCTCGAATGGCGGAACGGTGCGGAGTGGGCGAGGCTCGACGTTGACCTCACACGGATGACAGCGTCGATCACCTGCTCGCGGCCCGAGGCAGGCGGTCATGCACAGGTCTGGCGATCGATCCTGGACTGAACGAACGTGACGCACGGCGCCCCGGTCGATCGCCGCAACATGGCCGCCATCAAAGGGCTCACCTACGTGATGTTCGCCATGTTCGCGATGACGACTGACTCGGTGGGGCTGATCATTCCGGAGGTCATCAGGACGTTCGGGTTGAGCCTGACCGCGGCGGGGGCGTTTCAGTACGCAACGATGGGTGGGATCGCCCTCGCCGGTCTCCTTCTCGGCCAACTCGCAGACCGGTTCGGCCGGCGGCCGATCCTGGTCGCCGGGCTCACGCTGTTTGCGGGCGCCTCGTTTGCGTTCGCTGCCGGCGATACGTTCCTGTTCTTCACCGTGCTGATGGGGCTGTCCGGCGTCGCGATCGGCGTATTCAAGACGGCCGCCCTGGCGCTCATCGGCGACATCTCGACCTCGACGGCGCAGCATACGGCGATCATGAACACGGCCGAGGGCTTCTTCGGCGTCGGATCGATTGCCGGGCCCGCGATCCTGGCCCGCCTGCTGGGTGCAGGCGTGTCGTGGCAGTGGCTCTACGTGCTGGCCGGGGGCATCTGCGTGCTCCTGATCGTCACCGCGTTGCAGGTCAGGTATCCGGAATCCGGGAAGCCGGCGGCACGCACCGGCATGAGCGGTACCGCGGCCGCCGTGAAAGACCGCTTCGTGCTGGCGTTCTCCATCGGTGTGTTCCTCTACGTGGCGGTCGAGGCCGCGATCTACGTCTGGATGCCGACGCTGCTGGGGGCAGGCGCGTCGCGCGCGTGGCTGGTGACGTACAGCCTCTCCATCTTCTTCCTCCTCCGCGCCGCAGGGCGTTTTCTCGGCGCGTGGATGCTGATGCGCTTCAGGTGGCAGGCAGTTCTTGCCGTCTTCAGCGGAGGCATCTTCGCGAGCTTCGTTCTCAGCGTGACGATGGGTGCGGCCTGGGCCGTCTATCTGCTTCCGTTGTCCGGGCTCTTCATGTCCGTGATCTATCCAACGCTCAATTCAAAGGGCATCAGCTGCCTGCCCCGGAAGGATCACGGCGCCGCGGCCGGAGTGATCCTTTTCTTCACGTGCGTCTCGGCGGTGCTGGCGCCGCTGGCGATGGGCGCCGTCGGCGATGCGACGGGCCACATCGTGTACGGCTTCTGGCTGGCGGCTGCCCTTGCCGGCCTCCTCTTCGTCGGTCTGTTGCTGAACTGGGTGTTCAATCCGACCCGCGCCGTTTTGGACCGGCTGGATTCCACGGATTACGGCCACGAGGAACCGGCATCGACCTGAACGCGACCGTCAACCAAAAGTGTAATCTCGTCATTGCCAGCGGACAGCCCATCCCTGGTTATCAGCAGTTGATCACATGCGAGGGAGGGTAGTAACCTCCCCGCTCCAATCGAGTCTCGAGAACTGACATCCGTTGCAGAAACCAGGAGGACGGAATGCGCACCCCCCGTCTCGTTTTGTTCGCCGCGGTCGCTCTCTCCATGACAGCGATCAGCGTCCCCAGTGCCCAGCAGTCCGGAGGCAAGAAACCACCAAAGCAGACGCCAGACAAGGGTGTTGACGACGCGACCGCGTCTCCGGGACAGGAGCGACGAACCGGCGAGCGCGACATCGCCGCGGTGACAATCGTCACGCGGGCCAACGGCACGACCATGGCCATCCTGGACGAGTCGTTCGAAGACGCACTCGTCGCAACCGTCAACCCGGACGGGTCAATCACCTACAAGTGCGTGCACGGCCTGGCGGCCGGCAGCAAGCACGTGGCATCGCCGGCGCAGCCGGTCAGCGTCCCGCGCCAGACCGCGGAGGAGAAGTAGTCATGCGCGCGCTCCTTCGCATCGTATTTGCGGTGTGCACCCTCGCCGCGCTCCTGACCACGACGCCGGCGTTCGCGAACTCGACCGTCACGATCCTCAACGGTAACCTGCCAGGTGTGGGGTTCAACGACCCGACGCCAGCGGCGCCCGTTGGCGGCAATGCCGGCACCACTCTCGGCGCGCAGAGATTGATCGCGTTTCAACACGCGGCGAATCTCTGGGCCGCGCGGCTCGACAGCGCCGTAGAGATACGCGTGCTGGCGACGTTCGAGGCGCTGACGTGCACGGCGACAGGCGCCGTCCTCGGCTCGGCGGGGACGCTCTTCATTTTCAGCGACTTCCCGGGCGCGTCGCTTGCCAACACCTGGCACCATTCGGCGCTCGCGGACAAGCTTGCCCTCTTCGAGCTCAATCCGGATCCGTTCCTCGGGTTCACGCCGGCGCCGGATATCCGCGCGCGGTTCAATAGCAGCATCGGAACGGTGCCTGGCTGTCTCACGGGTACGACCTGGTACCACGGGCTCGACGCGAACGAGGCCCCGAATCAGATCGATCTGGTCGCCGTCGTGCTCCATGAACTGGGCCACGGCGTCGGATTCTCCCAGTTTGCCAGCGTCACGTCCGGAGCGCAGCCGGCCAATCTGACCGATGTGTACGGCGTGAACCTGCTCGACACCACGACGTTCAAGACCTGGAATCAGATGACCAACGCGGAGCGCGCCGCCTCGGCGATCAACTCCAGGCATCTCGTGTGGGACGGCCCTCAGGTGACCGCCGATGCGCCCTCCGTCCTCGCCGCGGGGACCCCGATTCTGAGAGTCACCGCCCCGGCCGCCATCGCGGGGATCTACGACGTGGGCACGGCCTCGTTCGGCCCGCCGTTGACGTCCGCGGGAGTCGCCGGCCAGGTCGTCCAGGCGCTGGATGTGGCCGAGCCTGCCGCGCCGCCTCTGCTGGCGGGCACGACCACGGACGGGTGCTCGCCGATCCTGAACGCCGCGGCGATTGCGGGGAAAATCGCCCTCGTGGATCGTGGCCTGTGCGGCTTCGTCGTCAAGGTCAAGAACGCCCAGAACGCCGGCGCGATCGCCGTCATCGTGGCGGACAACGTCGCGGGAAGCCCTCCCGCGGGCCTTGGAGGCGCCGATCCGACCATCACGATTCCATCGGTGCGCATCACGCTGGCCGCGGGCAATACGATCAAACCGCATCTCGCCGGTGGTGTGACCGGGATGCTGACGCTCGATCTCACCCTGCTGTCGGGCGCGGACCTCTCGGGCCGGGTCTTCATGAACGCGCCCAATCCCGTTCAACCGGGCTCGTCCGTGTCGCACTGGGACACGCTGGCGTTCCCGAACCAGTTGATGGAGCCGGCGATCAACGCCAACCTCACGCACTCGCTCGTGCCGCCGCAGGACCTCACGATGTCGCTGCTGCGTGACATCGGCTGGTATCCGGACGCGGACGTGGACGGCTTCGCGGACGACGTGGACGAATGCGACGCATCCGATCTCAGTCCGACGGTGGTCGTCGGCGGGACCGACACGGGCGTCGCGAATCTGATGTTCACCAACGGCTGCACGATGAACGACGAGATCATCGCCGCGGCAGCCGCAGCCAACAACCACGGATTGTTTGTCGGCGCGGTCTCCCAACTGGCCAACGCGTGGCGCGGCGCCGGATTGATCACGGACCAGGAGAAAGCCGCGATTCAGACGGCGGCCGCTGAGTCCGGAATCGGCAAGAGCGAGTAGATCTCCGGCAACTCCCAACGCCCAACCTCCAACTCCCAAAGGAAAGATGTTTGGGAGTTGGGAGTTGGGAATTGGAGTCTGGGAGTTGTCGGATCAGGCTTTGATGAGCCCCAGCGTCTTCTGTATTTGATAACCAGGAAATACCTTCGCCGGGTCCTGGCCAAGATGGCTGCGGACCAGTTCTCCGAGCACGTCGCGAAAGTCGGTCGTCACCGCCAGGTCGCGCTTTTCGAATAGCTGCTCCGGCTCGAGGCCAGGCCAGTCGCCGTAGACGCGGCCTCCCGCAATCGAGCCGCCGAGCACCATCATCACGTTTCCGTGCCCGTGATCGGTCCCGAGGCTGCCGTTCTCCGCGATGGTGCGGCCGAACTCCGACATCGTCACGAGCACGATGTCGCTCATGCGGTCGCCCATGTCGCGGACGAATGCGGAGAGCCCCATCGAGAACTGCCGCAGCATGTTGGGCAGCTGTGCGTTCTCGTTGCCGTGATGGTCCCAGCCGCCGATGTCGGCGAAGGCCACTTCGACGCCCGCGTCGGCCTTGATCAACCTGGCGATTTGCTGAAGCC
>DASTDQ010000423.1:0-4217 GCA_035710305.1 Vicinamibacterales bacterium
CTGGCGGCGCTCGGCGTGAAACAGCTCAACGCAAACTACTTCGACACGCTGCGGCTCGACGTGTCCGCTGGCGTCGAGCAGGTCGTGCGCCTGGCGCGTGCGGCCATGATGAACTTCCACGTTGTCGATGCCCGCACGGTCTCTGTCTCCCTCAACGAGACGACGAGCTCCTCCGATGTCCGCGACATCGTCGGCGTATTCGCCGCCGCGGCCGGAGCGCGAACACCAGCCGTTGACTGCGAGGCGACGGCCCGACGCCTGCAGGCCTCCTCGCCGGACGCCTTCACCCCGTCGCTTCGGCGCACGAGCGGGTATCTGACGCATCCCACGTTCAACTCGCATCACTCCGAGACGGAGATGATGCGGTACATCCGAAGCCTCGAGCGCAAGGACGTCGGGCTCGACACGTCGATGATTCCTCTCGGCTCCTGCACCATGAAGCTCAACCCCGCGACGGCGATGCGGCCGGTGACGTGGCCGGCCTTCGGCCGCCTGCATCCGTTCGTTCCCGAGGATCAAGCTGGTGGCTACGCCGAAGTATTCCGCGAGCTCGAGTCCGCGTTGTGCGAGATCACCGGGTTTGCGCGCGTGTCGCTGCAGCCGAACTCGGGCGCGCAGGGCGAGCTGACGGGACTGATGGTCATCCGCGCCTACCATCGCGATCGGGGCGAGGCCGATCGCACGATTGTGCTCATTCCGGCGTCGGCTCACGGCACCAACGCCGCGAGCGCGGCGATGGCGGGAATGCAAGTGGTCGTCGTGCGCAGCACAGACGAGGGCAGCGTGGACGTAGAGGATCTCCGGCAGAAGGCGGCGCAGCACCGCGCGCGGCTGGCCTGCCTGATGGTGACCTACCCGTCCACGCACGGCGTGTTCGAGGACGACATCCAGGCACTCTGCGAGATCGTTCACGAGTATGGCGGTCAGGTGTACATGGACGGCGCGAACATGAACGCGCAGGTCGGCCTGACGAGCCCGGCGTCGATCGGCGCGGACGTGTGTCACCTGAACCTGCACAAGACGTTCGCCATCCCTCACGGCGGCGGCGGACCAGGGATGGGGCCCATCGGCGTGGCGGCACATCTGTCGCCATATCTGCCCGGGCACCCGCTCGTCCCGACGGGCGGCGAGCGCGCGATTCACGCCGTGTCCGCGGCGCCGTGGGGGAGTGCGAGCATCCTGCTGATCTCCCACGCCTACATCCGGATGCTCGGCCCCGACGGCCTGATGGACGCGACGCGTCACGCCATCCTGAACGCGAATTACCTCAAAGCGCGGCTCGAGCCTCACTACCCGGTGCTGTACGCCAGGGGCAACGGCCGCGTCGCGCACGAGCTGATCTTCGACATGCGCGCCTTCAAGCCGCACGTGGACGAGATGGACGTCGCCAAGCGGCTGATCGACTACGGCTTTCATGCACCGACCGTGTCGTTTCCCGTTGCCGGCACGCTCATGGTCGAACCGACGGAGAGCGAAGACAAATCCGAGCTCGATCGCTTCTGCGACGCGATGATCGCCATTCGACACGAGATCGAGGCGGTCATGTCGGGGAAGGCCCACGCGGACGACAACGTGCTGAAGAACGCCCCTCACACGGCCGCGGCGGCGACGGCGGGGGAGTGGACCCATCCCTACTCGCGGGAGCAGGCGGTGTTCCCGCTGCCGTTCGTGAGAGAGAGGAAGTTCTGGCCGCCCGTGGGGCGCGTTGACAACGTGTTTGGCGACCGTAACGTCGTGTGCCGGCTATGCGTGTGAGGCGACCCGTTCGAGCAGCTCGCCCAGCTTCCGTGTGACATGGCGTATCCTCAGGGAATGGAATCGGGCAATCGCCGATGCGGATCCTGACCGCCGCGCAGATGCGCGAGGCCGACCGCTTCACGATCGAAGAGATCGGCATTCCGTCCCTCGTGCTGATGGAGAACGCGGGACGGCAGGTCGTCTCGGCGATCGAGTCGGCGTTCGAATCCAGGCTGAACGGCCGGGTCGCGGTGCTCTGCGGCCGCGGCAACAACGGGGGCGACGGCTTCGTCGTGGCGCGGACGCTGCTGCAGCGCGGCATCGACACGTCGGTCTTCGTGATCGGCGCACTGGCTGAGGTCCGCGGCGACGCGCGGACCAACCTCGAGATCCTCGGCCGGCTTGGCGTCACGGTCGTCGAAGTCGCGGACGAGCAGAGCTGGGAGCTTCATTTCTCCGAGATCTCCCGGTGCACGTTGATCGTGGACGCCATCTTCGGCACGGGCCTCAAGACGGCCGTCACCGGCACGATCGAGACGATCATCGCGGACGTGAACGCGTCGGACATCCCGATCGTGTCCGTCGATCTGCCCAGCGGCCTGAGCGCCGACACGCCGCATCTCATCGGCGCGTGCTTCGACGCGTCGGTGACGGTCGCCCTTGGAGCGCCCAAGGTGCCGCTCGTCCTTCCACCAGGCGAGGCCTACGCAGGCGACGTGGTGATTGCGGACATCGGCATTCCCGCGGAGGTCATCAACGGGCTCGAAGGGCCGCATCTGGAGCTGCTGACGCCGGAGCAGCTGAGGGGCCTGATCGGGCCGCGCGCCGTCGATTCGCACAAGGGCGACTTCGGCAGGCTGACAATCGTCGCCGGCTCGGTCGGGAAGACGGGCGCGGCACACCTGGCGGCCATGGGCGCGCTGCGATCCGGCGCCGGGCTGGTCACCGTGGCGACGCCGCGATGCTGCCTTCCGATCGTCGCGTCGATGTCGCCGGAGCTCATGACGGTCGCCCTCGCCGACGACAGCGGCGGGACCCTCGCCGGAGACGGCGTCGATCAACTGCTGGAGCTGTCGCACGACGTCGTGGCGTGCGGACCAGGACTCGGGCGAACGCCGCAGGTCGCCGAGTTCGTTCGCGGGCTCCTCGAGCGCGCGGCGGTTCCGCTGGTCCTGGACGCCGACGCGCTCACGGTGCTCGCCGACGATCCGGGGCGCCTCACGGGCCGCGAGGATCGAGTCGTGATCATCACGCCGCATCCTGGCGAGATGGCACGCCTCGTCGGCGCATCCATCGCGGACGTTCAGGCGAATCGCGTCGAGATGGCGACCGACTTCGCCACGACTCACCGCGTCTACGTCGTGCTCAAGGGCCACCGGACGGTGATTGCCACCCCTGAAGGCCACGCGTACATCAATCCCACGGGCAACCCGGGCATGGCCACTGGCGGTACGGGCGACGTGCTGACGGGCATGATTGCCGCCTGGCTCGCGCAGCTCCTCGACGCCGATGCCGCGTGCCGGCTCGCGGTGTTCCTGCACGGGTCCGCAGGCGACCTGGCCGAGAAGAGCCGGGGTCAGGTCGGCATGATTGCCACGGACCTGCTGCACCATCTCGGTGAAGCGTTGAAAGGGCTCACCGAAGGGAGTGCCTGAGCACGTCACCTCGTCTGAAGCCGATACGGCAGCCGTCGCCAGGCGCCTGGCCTCGAGCCTGACCCCTGGCGCCGTCTTGCTGCTGTCTGGGAATCTCGGAGCGGGGAAGACGGCGTTCGTCCGTGGGCTCGCGGAGGGACTTGGCATCGATCCGGCCGAGGTCAGCAGCCCGACATTCACCCTCGTGCACGAATATCGCGGCGGCCGGCTGCCGCTTTATCACGTCGATCTGTACAGACTGGAGAAGGGCGGAACCGACGATCTCGGGCTGGAAGAGCTCGCCTCGGCCGCGGGCGTGCTCGCCGTCGAGTGGCCGGACCGGCTGACGCGCCCATGGCCGGGCGCTCAACGGATCGAGATCGAGATCATGGAAGGGGATATGCGCCGAATCACATGGTCCGGCTGAAGCCGGACACTACGTACTATTCCATCCGGTAGTTCGGCGCTTCCTTCGTGATCGTCACGTCGTGCACGTGGCTCTCCCGCGCCCCCGCCGTCGTAATCCGAATCAGCTTCGCCTTCCGCTGCAGCTCGGCGATCGTGGCGCTGCCGCAGTAACCCATGCCGGCGCGCAAGCCGCCCATGAGCTGATAGATCACCGCCTGCGCGCTTCCCTTGTGCGCGACGCGTCCTTCGATCCCCTCGGGCACGAGCTTCTCGGTCGCGCGGCCTCCTTCGAGGTCAAACTCGTCCTGGAAGTAGCGATCGCGGCTTCCGCGCCGCATCGCGCCGATCGAGCCCATCCCGCGATACTCCTTGTAGCTCCGGCCCTGGAAAAGGATCAGCTCGCCGGGGCTCTCATCGGTGCCGGCGAACAGGTTCCCC
>DASTDQ010000424.1:0-7497 GCA_035710305.1 Vicinamibacterales bacterium
AGCGCCCACATCCCGACGAAGGCGCTCAGCGCCGCGCCGAGGACCGTCATCTCGAACGTCACCGGGATGAACTGTGGCCAGCTGTTGAGCGGCCGATCGCCGACGTTCATTTGATAGGCGACTGCCGACGTCCAGTACGCGAGGCCGTATCCGGAAAGCCCGCCGACAATGCCGCCAATCAGCGTGATCAGCGGAACTTTCGTCCGCGGAAGATCGAGCGCCTCGGTCAACTCCTCGATCGGGATCGGGGTGTAGGCGTCGATCTTGCGGTAGCCCGCCAGGCGTGCCTTCGTCGCGGCCTCGACGAGCGAGGTCGGGTTGTCGAACTCGGCCATCAACCCGTACAGCGTGTCGCTCTGGGTGTGTTCCATCACATCACCCGTGGTGCTTCACTTTCGCCTCGGGAACGATCGTCCGCATCTCGAAGATGGCGATCGCTGGCAGGAGGCGGATGAAGAGGAAGAAGAGGGCCAGGAACAGTCCGATCGTGCCGGCAAACATGCCGAAGTCCCACCGCGTCGGGGCGTACATGTCCCAGGACGAGGGCAGGTAGTCGCGATGCAGGCTCGTGACGATGATGATGAAGCGCTCGAGCCACATGCCGACGTTCACGAAGAGCGAGAGCACGAAGAGCAGCGGAATGTTCTCGCGAACGCTCCGGAACCAGAACAGCTGGATCATCACCGCGTTGATGGCGATGAGCGACCAGTAGAAGAACGCGTAGGGCCCGCCCATGCGGTTGGCCATCATGGCCGCTTCGTGCGGGCTCGCGCTGTACCAGGCGAAGAAGGCCTCGTTCGCGTAGCCGTACGCCACGATCATGCCGGTCACCAGCATGACTTTCGTCATGTTGTGGATGTGGCGCATCGTGATGAAGTCTTCGAGGTGATAGAACTTGCGCAGCGGAATGGCGAGCGTCATCACCATCGCGAAGCCGGAGTAAATCGCGCCCGCCACGAAATAGGGCGGGAAGATCGTCGTGTGCCAGCCCGGAATGACCGAGACTGCGAAGTCGAAGCTCACGACCGAGTGGACCGACAGCACGAGGGGCGTCGAGATCCCTGCCAGCAGCAGATAGGCCATCTCGTAGCGCTGCCAGTGTCTCGCTGAACCGCGCCAACCGAGCGACATCATGCCGTAGATGACCTGAGCAAAGCGCGACTTGGCGCGATCCCGGAGCGTCGCCATGTCGGGAACGAGACCCGTGTACCAGAACAGGAGCGAGACCGTGAAATACGTGGACACGGCGAACACGTCCCAGATCAGCGGGCTGCGGAACTGCGGCCACAGCCCCATCGAGTTCGGATACGGGAAGAGCCAGTAGGCCGCCAGCCAGGGCCGGCCGGTGTGGAGCAGCGGGAACATGGCCGCGCAGAGGACGGCGAAGAGCGTCATCGCCTCGGCGAACCGGTTGATCGACGTGCGCCACTGCTGGCGGAAGAGCAGCAGAATCGCGGAGATCAGCGTCCCGGCGTGGCCGATGCCGATCCACCAGACGAAGTTGATGATGTCGAACGCCCAGCCGACCGGTACGTTGTTGCCCCAGATCCCGACGCCGGTCATCAGGAGGTTGCCGATGGTCATGTTGAGGACCATCAGCAGCACGAAGGCGATGAAGAAGCCGAGGAACCAGCCGAGCGGCGTCCGCTTCGACAGCACGACGTGCCCGATCGTCTCGGTGACCGATTCGAACGTGTGCCCCGGTTCGATGACCGCCGGCGTCCTCGCCAGCAGCGCCGCGGTCTCGGGCGTCATGGCCGCGGGATGGTGCGATTCCTTCATCCCTGGCGTCCTTCCCTCTCTGCGCCCGACTGGGCGGGCTCGAGCTCGGTGTTGGGGTTCCGCACGACGGCGAGATAGGTGGTCCGCGGCCGCGTGTTCAGATCAGCCAGCAGCCCGTAGTTCAGCGGGCTGGCTTTCAGCTTCGACACGGCGCTCGCCGGGTCGTTGATGTTGCCGAACACGATCGCCTGCGTCGGGCAGGCCGACTGGCACGCCGTGAGGATCTCGCCGTCCCGAATCTGCCGGTCCTCGAGCTTGGCAGTGACGCGCGCGTGATTGATCCGCTGCACGCAGTAGGTGCACTTCTCCATCACGCCGCGGCTCCGGACCGTGACGTCGGGGTTGCGGGCCAGCTTGTAGCTGGCGGTGTTCCAGTCCGAGTACAGCATGAAGTTGAACCGCCGCACTTTGTACGGACAGTTGTTCGAACAGTACCGGGTGCCGACACAGCGGTTGTAAACCATGTCGTTCAGCCCCTCGTCGCTGTGGATCGTTGCCGCGACGGGGCACACGACCTCGCAGGGCGCAGACTCGCACTGCTGACACAGCATGGGCTGATGGTAGGTTTCTGGGTTGTCGAGATCGCCCGTGTAGTAGCGATCGATGCGCAGCCAGTGCATCTCGCGCCCGTTGGCGACCTGCGTCTTGCCGACGACGGCCACGTTGTTCTCGGCCTGGCAGGCCACGACGCACGAGTTGCAGCCGGTACAGACGTTCTGGTCGATCGCCATGCCCCAGGCGTAGCCCTCGTACTTCCTGGCTTCGAACATCGTCAGCCCGGTCAGCGGCTGATGCTCCTGCTTCGCGGCGAAGTTGGGATCGCGCTCGAACTCCTGGAGCGTCGCCACGCGGACGATGTTGCGCCCCTCGATCGACCAGTGATCCTGCGTGGACACGAGCGGGTGCTGATCGCCTGTCGCGCTCACGTTGACGCCGGACAGAATGTCCTGCCCGCCGCTGACGCGCAGCGCGTTCACGTTGACGCCGATGCCGTTGGCGACGTGACCCGCGCGCTCCCTCCCGTAGCCGGCATGAAGCGTGATGGTGTCGGGCGCATGGCCGGGCGACAGCCAGAGTGGAATCCTGACGACGCGGTCGTTGTAGCTGATCTCGACGATCGGGGAGCGGCTGGGGGCGTCGCCGTCCGATCGCACGTCCAGCAGACCGAGACGCGCCGCCGTCCCGGGCGCGATGAGCGCGGCGTTGTCCCACGTCAGCTTCGTGAGCGACTTCGGCAGCTCCTGCAGCCACGCGTTGTTGGCGAAGCGGCCGTCGTAGACGGCGGGGTCTGGCCTGAACACGACCTCGAGTCCGGCCGGTGCGGGGGCCGGCGCGGGGCCTGCTGCGCCGGCACGCAGCGCGACAGTCTTCGGAGCGAACGCGGTGTTGGGAACGACTCCGTCGTGCAGCCATCGCCGCCAGCTCTTGTCGAACGCGGACGGCGCAACGCTTCCAGGGAGCGGTGTCAGGGCCGGGGTCGGCGCGGGGCGAGCGGGAACGGGCGGCGCGCCGGCCTGGTCGTTCCAGTGCGAGCGCACGATGTCGTAGCCGGGCCGAGGGCCCGCCTCGCTCAGCGTGGAAACGACCTCGTGAAGGGAGTGCCCGCCGTAGAGCGGGGCGATCAGAGGCTGGACGATCGTGACCGTACCGTCGTGCCCCCGCACGTCGCTCCACATCTCGAGGAAGTGCGTTTCCGGAACGTGCCAGTGGCACAGCGCGGCCGTCTCGTCGTGGTGCAGGCCCAGGTGCGCGCGCAGCGGCACCTTGTCCAGGGCCTGGGCGAAATTCAGGTCCGGTGGAGCGGTATAAACCGGGTTGCCGCCGAGGACGAGCAGAAAGCTCACCGTGCCCGCGTTCATCTCGGCAACGAGATCGGCGAGCTCTGCCCGCTGGTCGCTGGGGCGCGCTTCGGCCGTCTGCGTATAGACGACGGTGCTGCCCACGTTGCCGAGCTGGTCGTTCATCGCATGAGCCAGCGCGTGGACGGCCGGAGGCTGGCCCTCGCCGGCGACAACCAGGCTGCGGCCGCGGGCCGACTGAAGGTCCTTGACGAGCGGGTCCAGCCATGTCTGGCCGGCTTCGGGAGTCGAGCCGGCGTCCACGCCCGCGACACCGAGCCGGGCGGCGACGGCGCGCGCAAACAGGCCGACGTCCGACGCTCGCAGCAGCAGCCGGTGGTCGGCCTTCGTTCCCGTGTTGGTCGGCGAGCTCTCGACTGCGTACAGCCGATTGCGCCGCGAGCGATCGCCTTCGAGCCGCCGGCGCGACGCGTAGGCGCGAGCGTGCGTCAGCGCTCCATTGCCGACGCAGAGGAAATCCGAGTCGAGCGAGAAGATGACGTCGGCGTTCTCGATCGCGTACTTGGCGTCCACGTACTCGCCGAAGGCGAGTCGGCTGCCCTCGCGCGCGTTGTGACGCCCGAACGGCTCCCACTGAACCCACTTGGCCTGCGGGAAGCGGCCGAGGAACTCGTCCACCTGCGACGCGAGCGTGGGCGAGACGAGCGTCTCGCTGAGCACGCGGATGCCGCCGCCCTTCTGCTCCCGCTGTGCCTCGAGGACCTGACGCACCGCCGCGGCGAACGCGTCGAACGGCCGAATCTCACCCAGGTGCGTGATCGTCTGAGAGCGGTCGGGATCGTAGAGGCCGAGAATGGAGGCCTGCGCGAACAGGTCCGTGGCCCCGAGGCTCGACGGGTGATCGGGATTCCCCTCGATCTTGGTCGGGCGGCCTTCGTGGCTCTCGACGAGCAGGCCGACGCCGGACCCCGCAAACGGCATCGCCGTCGCGTAGAAGAGCGGCTTCCCTGGGACGAGCTCTTCGGGCTGACGGACATACGGAACGATCGCCTCTTCAGGCTGCCGCGTGCAAGCGCTGACGCCGGCGAGGGCCAGCGACGCGCTCATCAGCTTCAGGAAGCCCCGGCGGCCGACAGGGTCGTTCCACTCGGAGGCGTTCTGCGGAAACTCGCGATGGAGAAACTCGGTGAACTCCGGCGTCTCGGCAACGGCTTCCAGGCTGCGCCAATAGTCGCGGCCGCGGGTGCCATCGAGCTTCGCGCGAAGAGCCTGAATGTCCTTCGGGTCGATCATGTGGTCACCGGTGACAGGTGGAGCAGCTGGTGTTGCCCCTGATCCCGTACTCCTTGACGAGCATCGGACCCTGCACCGACTGCGGCACCGGGGGACGGTAGTCCATGGTGAAGATCTCGCTGCGCGGCCGGACGTATTGCTCCGGGTTGCGATGGCAGTTGAGACACCACTCCATCTGCAGTGACTGCACCTGCCTCATGAGCGGCATCTCGTCGACGCGGCCGTGGCAGGTCTCGCATCCCATCCCCTTCTTCACGTGGATGCTGTGATTGAAGTACACGAAGTCGGGCAGGTCGTGAACGCGGATCCAGCGCAGCGGCCGGTCGTCTCGAAAGCTGGCCCGGACTGGCTCGAGGATCGGCGCGGTGGACCAGATCTGCGAGTGGCAGTTCATGCACGTCTTGGTGGGAGGAATCCCGGCGAAGGCGGAGGTTTCGACCGACGTGTGGCAATACCGGCAGTCGATTCCGTCGTCCAGGACGTGGTGGAGATGGCTGAACTGAACGGGTTGCTCGACGTACTCGTGGGCGCGGGTGACGTAGGACGAGCGCCCGACCATGATCAAGATCAGGATCAGGCCAGCCCCGAGCATCAAAGCGCCGGCTAGACTCAGCCTCGAGACAGTGTTCGCGCTTCGACGAAAGATTTGCGGCATCGGTTATTGATGGGGTGACCTGGCGGGCGGCGTCCCTCCGTGGCCCGGTCCGATTTTTACCACATTGTGAAAAAAGGATCAAACGGCGCCGGGGACCTGTCAGGCCCGAACGCGACGGCGCGATTCTAGCGGAAACGGTCGGCGACTTCACACCTCTTCACAGAATCTATCGGGCCTGCAAACCAGCCCGACGGTATACAATCCGCCCAAGCCGACGCCATGAGCGACAGAAAGTACCGACAGCGGGGCTACCAGGACGAGGACCGGGACCGGAGTCCACGGCCTGCCTCTCCCCGCCCCGCCCCGGAGCCCGGGGCCCCGGCTGGCGCCCGCCGCATCTCCCAGGACGGACCCCGGAACATCAACATGCCTGGGTTTCGTGAAGTCGTCCGCTGCGCGCAGTGCGGCCACCCGACTGCCGGCGACATCGGGCTCGACTCGCGATGCACCCGGTGCGCCACCGAGCTGCACGCGTGCGCGCAGTGCGCGTCCTTCGACCCGGGAAGCCGATTCGAGTGCACGCAGCCGGTGACCGAACGGGTCAGCCCGAAGAACGCCCGGAACACGTGCACGTTCTTTTCTCCGAGGACGACAGTCGAACGCGAGACGACGACGCCGAGGACCAACGACGCCAGGAAGGCGTTCGACGATCTCTTCAACTTCTAAGGAGCCCCGCCTGGCTCTCCTCTCAGATCGGGATCGGCAGATTGTCCGCGAGCATCTCGCGGTGATCCAGTCGCCAGTCAAGCTGGTGTTGTTCACGCAGACAATCGGGGCGCCGGAGACGGCGTTCATCGCCCGGCAGGTGCTCGACGAGATCGCCGGTCTCAACGATCACGTCACCGTCGAAGAGGCGAACGTCGTCCTCGATCGAGAGCGCGCGGCACAGTACGGAATCGAGCACATCCCGTCGATCGTTCTGCTCGCCGGCGACGACGACGCCCGGATGCGCTTCATGGGTGCTCCGGCAGGCTACGAGTTCATGTCGCTCATCGAAGCCGTCGTGCTCGCCGGCACCACCGGTTCGGGCCTGGCGCCCGAGAATCAGGCGCTCATCGCCTCGTACGTCACCACACCGCTCGATCTGCAGGTCTTCGTCACACCGACGTGACCGCACTGCCCGCGAGCCGTGACGCTCGCGAACAGGATGGCGCGGGAAAGCCCGTTCATTCGTGCCACCTCCGTGGAAGCCACCGAGTTCATGGACCTTTCGCGCAAGTTCCACGTGACGGGCGTACCCAAGACGATCGTCAACGGGACGATCGAAATTCTCGGTGCGCTGCCGGAAGCGATGTTCGTGCGCGGCGTGCTCGGGTTGCCGGAAGAGGCGACGTGAGCGTGCATCCGCCTTCGCGCTTCGCGCTACGGTGGACAACATTCGATAACGCTCGCGTGACGCGGCTTGCCAACCGAAGCCGCGAGCGAAGCGAGCGTTTGGCGAAGGTTGGCGGAGGGAGAGGGATTCGAACCCCCGGGACCGTTTCCGATCCAACGGTTTTCAAGACCGCCGCCTTCAACCACTCGGCCATCCCTCCGTGCGCGAGCGCAGCGAGCGCGAACCCCTTGAACCTGTCGCACCCCTGAACCCGCTGCAGTTAGTGTGCGCTGATCACCGACGCCCCGTCCATGAACGGCCGCAGCGCGTCCGGAATCACGACGGACCCGTCTGCCTGCTGGTAGTTCTCCAGGATCGCGATGAGCGTCCTGCCGACGGCGAGCCCGGAGCCGTTCAATGTGTGGACAAATTCCGCCTTCCCGGTCGATTGCGGCCGGTACTTGATGTTCGCCCGCCGCGCCTGAAACGACTCGGTGTTGCTGCACGACGAGATCTCCCGATACGCCTTCTGCCCTGGAAGCCAGACTTCGATGTCATAGGTCTTGGCCGACGCAAAGCCCATGTCTCCAGTGCAGAGTACGACCGTGCGGTACGGCAGCTCGAGACGCTTCAGGACTTCCTCGGCGTTCAGC
>DASTDQ010000425.1:0-5406 GCA_035710305.1 Vicinamibacterales bacterium
CGCAGGAACGCTTCGTCGGCCAGATCGTGCGGATTCAGGTTCGTCGCAAACACCACCAGCACGTCGAACGGCACCTGAAATTTCTTGCCCGTATGCAGCGTCAGGAAGTCCACTCGGTTCTCGAGCGGCACGATCCAGCGGTTGAGCAACTCCTGCGGACGCATGCGCTGCCGGCCGAAGTCGTCCACGAGGAAGATCCCGCCGTTCGCTTTGAGCTGCAGCGGCGCGTCGTAGAACTTCGCCAACGGGTTGAACGTGAGGTCGAGCATGTCGAGCGTCAGCTCGCCACCAACGATCACGACCGGACGCCTGATGCGGACCCAGCGGCGATCTCGCGGCGCCGCCGCGATGATGCTGGAGGAGTCCGGCACGTCGGCATCGAGCGCCTCGTGGCTGATGGGGTCGTACATCGTGATGATGTGCCCCTCGATCTCGATGGCGTACGGCATGTACATGTCGCCGCCGATGGCCCTGCCCAGGCCCTCGGCGAGCACCGTCTTGCCGTTGCCCGGGGGGCCGTACAGGAAGATCGCCTTGTTGGCGTTGGCCGCCGGCCCGAGTTGCTCGAGGATGTCGTCGCCCACGATCAGATGGGAGAACCCGTTGCGAAGCCGCTCGCGCTCGATGTAGCCGCGCGAGGCCGCCAGCGCACGCATCTGCGCCACGTAGGTCGCCAGGGGAACCGGCGCCGCGCCGGTGTACTGGTTGATGTCCAGGTACTGCCGCGCCCGGTCGCGGCCGAGATCGGTGAGCGCGTACCGGTAGTTCGGGCTGGCCGACGATCCCACCGTGCCCCGTACTTCGATCAGGCGCTCGGCGCGGATCCGTTCGACGACACGCTCGAAAATCGTGTAGGTCAGCCGAAGGCGATCGGCGAGCCCGAGACCTGTTGCCTCACCGCCGTACAGCGTCTTGATGAGGAGCTGCTCGATCTGATCGGTTCCGAGCCCCGTGTCTTCCAGCGTCGAAGGAACGGCTGGAGGCGGAGCGAGGCGGACGTCGTCCAGGACGGTCGTCATTGCTGTTGTGCCAGCGGGAAGAGGACCTGCACGAACTTGATCGCGGCCGGTCCGATGGTTACGACCCAGATCGCCGGGAAGATGCAGAACACGAGCGGGAACACCATCTTCACGCCGGTCTTGGCCGCGGCTTCTTCAGCGCGCTGCCGGCGCTTCGTGCGCAGCGTGTCGGAGTGGACTCGCAGCGACTGCGCCACGCTGGTCCCGAACTTGTCGGTCTGGATCAACATGGCGGCAAGCGACGACAAATCGTCCACGCCGGTGCGGTCGGCCAGGTTGCGAAGCGCTTCCGATCGGGGCTTGCCGGCGCGCAGCTCGAGGTTGATGAGCCTCAATTCGTCGGACAGGTCGGGATGCGCGAAGGCGAGCTCTTCGCCGACGCGCTGCAGCGCCTGATCCAATCCGAGCCCGGCCTCCACGCTGACGACCAGCAGATCCAGCGTGTCGGCGAGCGACAGGCGGATGCGGTGCTGGCGCTTCTTTGCGAGCCGTCCGAGCACCATGCTCGGAAGGAGGTACGCGACGGCGGCCACGCTGAGCGCCATGAAGATGTTCGGACGGACGACGAGCGGGGACGAGGCCACGCCGAACGCGAGCAGCGCTGATCCCAGCCGGATTCCGATGAAGACGGGCAGCGCTTCCTTGCCGCGGTAGCCGGCGCACACGAGCCGTTTCTGGAGCTTGCCGAGCTCGGACGGCGACTGCGGCGCGTACTTGCCGATGTGCTTCAGCGTCTTGGCGACTCTCTCGTAGGAGACCGACTTATCGACCGGCGTGCCGCGCAGCTCGCCGAGGCGCTGCTCGATGAGCATGCTCCCGCTCGGCGAGAGGGCCATGGCGGCGCCGGCGATGAGCAGCGCGACGAACGCAAACGCAAGGACGGGCAGCAGGAACGTCACACCTACACCTCGATCTTGATCACTTTGCGGATCCAGACGTACCCGATCGTCTGCATGACGATCGCCGTCAGGATCATCATCTGCCCCATGTGCTCCTTGAACAGCAGGTCCATGTGGCCAGGGTTGATGTACGACAACGCGACCGCCAGCGCGGCCGGCAGCGACAGGAGCACGTAGCCCGTGAACCGGCCGTGCGCCGTGTGCACTCTGACCTGCCGCAGAATCTTGAAGCGCTCGCGGACCACGTGCGCGAGGTTGTCGAGAATCTCGGCGAGGTTGCCGCCGGTCTCACGCTGAATCGTCACCGCCGTCACGAAGAACCGGACGTCGAGAATCGGCACGCGCTCGGAGAGCTCGTTGAGCGCCTCCTTCAACGGAAGCCCGAAGTTCTGCTGGTCGAAGCTCTTCTTGAACTCCACGCCCACGGGAGCGGGAAGCTCGTCGGCACACATGCCCATCGCCGTCTGGAACGCGTGCCCCGCGCGAATCGCGCGCGACAGCAGGTCGAGCGCCTCGGGGAACTGCTCTTCGAAGCGCTTCAGCCGCGCGGAGCGCTTGTACTTCAGCCAGAACGTCGGCACCGCCGCGCCAACCAGGGCGGCAATCGCCCAGGCAAAGGGCTGGCGGATGAACAGCAGGCTGGCAATCGCCGCCGCGGCGGCCAGGGCGACGCTGGCAAGGACGACGCTGCTCGGGCTCGTCTTCGTGCCGGACTGCTCGATCAGCATGGCGAGCGCGCCCGTCCTGCCGAATGCGCGATCCAGCGCCGGCAGCGGGCCTGCGGCGTGGCTGCGGATGAACGACGCCGGTTTGTCGTCGTCCTCGGTTCGGTTCGAGACCTCACTGAGCCGCTTCTCCAGCCGTCGGGCGGCCAGCGATCCCGGCAGGCGCAGGACGCCGAAGGCCACGGCGGCGACGATCGCCGTGACGACCAGGAAGACGATGGCGGCGAGAAGCATTACCGCACCTCCGTGACGCCTTCGAACATCTCGGTGGGCAGCAGGATCCCCGCTGATTTGAGCCGCTCGGAGCACTTCGGCCGCACACCCGTCGCGCGGAAGCGCCCGATGACCTTGCCTTCCTTGCTGACGCCGGCTTTCTCGAACACGAAGATCTCCTGCATCGTGATCACGTCGCCTTCCATGCCGGTGATCTCGGAGATGCTGGTGATCTTGCGCGTGCCGTCAGCCAGGCGGGTCTGCTGCACCACGAGCTGGATGGCCGACGCGATCTGCTGCCGCATCGCCTTGTCGGGCAGGTTCGTCGCACCCATCGCGATCATCGTCTCGATGCGCGACAGGGCGTCTCGCGGCGTGTTGGCGTGCACCGTTGTCAGCGATCCGTCGTGGCCGGTGTTCATGGCCTGAAGCATGTCGAGCGCTTCTTCGCTGCGGACCTCGCCGACCACGATTCGGTCGGGGCGCATGCGCAGCGCGTTGACGACGAGCTGCCGCTGGCGGATCGCGCCCTTGCCTTCGACGTTCGGCGGACGCGTCTCGAGCCGCACGACGTGCTCCTGGTGGAGCTGCAGCTCCGCGGCGTCCTCGATGGTCACGACACGTTCCCGAGCCGAGATGTAGCTGGACAGAATGTTGAGAAGCGTCGTCTTGCCGGCGCCGGTGCCCCCGCTGATGATGCAGTTCAGGTGCGCGCGCACGCAGTGCGCGAGAAACTCGAGCATCGGCTTGGTCAGCGCGCCCAGGTTCACCAGATCCTCGGCCTTCAGCCGTTCGGCCGGAAATCGCCGGATCGACAGCAGCGGACCGTCGACCGCGAGCGGCGGGATGATGGCGTTCACACGCGAGCCGTCCGCGAGGCGGGCGTCCACCATCGGCGAGCTGTCGTCGACGCGGCGGCCGACGCGGCTCACGATCCGATCGATGACGCGCAGCAGATGGCTGTCGTCCTGGAAGGTCGCGGTGACGCGCTCGAGGACGCCCTTTCGCTCGACGAAGACGTTCTTGTACGTGTTGACGAGCACGTCGCTGATGCTCGGATCGCGCAGCAGCGGCTCGAGCGGTCCCAGCCCGAACACGTCGTCGAGGACCTCGCCGAAGAGCGTTTCGCGCTCCGCCAGGCTGATCGGCGTCGATTCCTCGGACAGGAGCTGGGCCAGCACGGAGCGGATCTCGCCTTCGGCCTTCGCGCGCTCCACGTGCGCGAGCGCCTCGAGGTTCAACCGTCCGAGCAGCTTGCGGTGGACGGCCGCACGGAGCTCGAGATACTGCTGTCTGACAGGCTGGTGAGCCTGCGCAGCCGCCTGGCGAGCGGGCGTCGCGGGCGGAGGAAGCGTGGGGGCAGCGCTACGCATGTCGGGTTACCACATCGAGGCCAGGCGCTGCAGCCCGAGTGGCCCGCGCTTGGGAGAGTCCTCGGACGCGGCGCCCGAGGGATCCAGGATCCGTTTTGCGAACTCGTCGAACTGCGACGCCAGCTCGCTGTTCCCGGCGAGCGCAATCGGCACCCCGGAATTGAGCGCCGTCGACACCGTCTTGTAGTCGCTCAGGAACATCTGGAAGATCTGATGGCCGACGGCCTTTTCGATCTGCGCCGGCGGAATCGGGTACGGCTCGGCCGCGCGGTTCAGGACGAGGCGCACGCGCTCGCTCGAGGTCCCGAGCTGGCCGATGCGATCGAGGAGCCGCTGGGCGTTGCGCACGGACGGCACGTCGGGGTTCCCCACCAGACAGATGGTGTCCGCCGTGTAGAGCGACGAGAACGCGCACGCGCTCGGCTGGGCACCGGCGTCGACGATGATGTATTCGTACTGCCGGCCCAGAATCCTGAACACCTCTTCGACGGCGTTGGTATCGTTGCTGCCGGGCCGATCGAACACGTCCGATCCGGCCAGAATCTCGAGGCCGGACTTGTGCTTGACGACGAGCTCGCGCATGAACTCGCTGTCCAGGCGATGGATGTTCTCCAGCGCATCGAGCAGCGTGTAGCGGCTGCGCACGCCGAGGAACAGCGTGACTTCGCCCAGCCCGGGCTTGAGATCGATGATGAGCGTCGGCCGCTTCTTCAGCCGGGCGATGTCGACCCCGCAGTTGACGGCGACGGTCGTCGTGCCGGCGCCCCCCTTGGCTCCGAAGAAGACGATGGTCTTCGAGTCCTGTCCCGAGGGCGCCTGCGCGCGCCGGGAGGCCGCGCGCTGCAGCGCCTCGTCGAGCGCGGCGCGCGACGGGGGCCAGGCAAAGAACTCGTTGGCACCGGCGCGCATCGCGCGCAGGATGAGCTCGGGGCTCGACTCATCGGCCATGAAGAAGATCGTGGCCATCGGGTGCGACGCCCGAAGGCGCTCGACCGCGTGCATCGCGCCGTCGAGATCGGTGCGGCCGTCGACGATCACGATGTCGGGCGCGCCGCCCTGGCGCGGCGCTCGATCGTCGCCGAGCGACACCTGCACCGCGGTGAGCCGCAGCATCGTGGCGACGTCGGTTCGAAACGTCTCGTCGGGGGTGTAGAGGGAGCCTGTGAGTCGGGCCATG
>DASTDQ010000426.1:0-4336 GCA_035710305.1 Vicinamibacterales bacterium
TGTATTCCGGGTGCAGCGGGTTTCGCGGCATAGTGCCCATGGACGCCGTCCCGGGCCTGCCCGACCCCACGGCGCTTCAGTTCTGGATGGGCCCCGGCGGGCATCTGTTGCACTATCCGATGGGCCAGAATCACATCAACTTCCTGCTGGTCGAGCGCCATCCGGCACCGTGGCCGCGGCGCGACTGGATCATGCCGGCGACGGAGGGGGAACAGCTACGGCACTTTGGCCGGTGGCATCCCGCGGTTGTCGAGATGATCACCGCGAAGCCGATCAGCGACCGCTGGGGCCTGTTCCATCGTCCGCCGCTCGGCCGATGGACCAGGGGACGGGTGACGCTCCTTGGAGACGCCGCTCACCAACTGGCGCCGCACCACGGGCAGGGCGCCAACCAGTCGATCGAGGACGCCGTCGTGCTTGCCGCGTGCCTTGGCGAATCGGGTTCGGGCCCGCTGGACGAAGCACTCGAGCGGTACGAGAGGCTGCGTCGCGGCCGCACGCGCAAGGTTCAGTACGCGTCGATCAGCGCCGCGGACGTTCTTCACCTGCCGGATGGCGAGAATGCCGATCGGCGCAACGCCCGGCTCGCATCGCTCGAGGGCGCGCTCCATCATCTGGCGTGGATCCACGAGTTCGACGCCAGTCGCCAGGAGCCCAGCGAGCGACAGGGCGGTACCTGGTTGTGAGCCTGGGGGCGTTTCGTTCTAGAATCGGCATTCCAAAAGGCAGGGAGACCATGACCAAGCGACTGATCGTCCTCGCGCTGCTCTTCACGTTCGCGTCCAGTGCAGCATGGGCACAGGCCCCCGCCCCCGGTGGCCCTCCCGGTGCGGGCCGTGGCGGATTCGCACCGGTCGTGATCGGGCCGCCCGCGCCGGTGCCGCCGGAAGTCGCGATTCCGCGGCCGACGCCCGCCGAACTGGAGCAGGTCAATGCCGCGATCAGGCGCTTCGTCGAAACCGACAGGTCGGCCGCGCAGCCGCTGCTCAGGAAATTCGAGTCGCTGATGCTCCTGCAGAAACCGCGGTCGAACGCCGCCGCGACGTTCACGCAGACCAACCAGCGCCAGGGCGCACGGCACGAAGGGTTCGTCGCCCGCGCCAAGGAGGGCAACATCGATCTGCTCCTGCACGGTGACTCGATCACCGACTGGTGGCTGCAGGACGCGAACAAGCCGATGTTCGATAAGTACTTCGGCAACATCCGCACCGCCAACTTCGCGGTGGCCGGCGACACGACGCAAGGCGTGTTGTGGGGCCTTCGCAACGGCGAGGGCCAGGGCTACCAGCCCAAGGCGGTGATGCTGATGATCGGCACCAACAACACCGGCCAGTTCACCGGTCCCGAGATTGCGGAAGGCGTCGGCGCCGTCGTCCTGGAACTGCGCCGTAATTTCCCGTCCGCGAAGATCCTGCTGCTCGCGATTTTCCCGAGGGGCGTGCCGGGCGATGCGGTCCGCGACAAGATCGCCGAGGTCAACCAGATCATCTCGCGGCTGGACGACAAGAAGAACGTCTTCTACATGGACATCGGCCAGAAGTTCCTGGACGACAAGGGCGTGTTCCTGCCCGAGTCGTTCAGGCCCGACAACCTGCACCCGGCAGCGAAGGGCTACGACATCTGGGGCCAGGCCGTCAGCGCGAAGCTGGCGGAACTGATGAAGTAGACGTCAGGTTCAGATAGGCCGCTTCGACGTTCATGCGGCGAAGGCGCTCGTAGTTCGCCCATCCCTTGTAGCGATCGAGCGTGATGGTCTCCTTCAGTTCGGCCAGCGGCCGGCCGGATTTCATGCCAGCCGATACCTGCGCGACGAGATACTCGAAGTACTCGCGCGTCTCGGTGACGACCTGCTTGTCGAACATGTCCCCATGGCCCGGCGCCACGCGATCGAAATCGAGCGCTTCGACCGTCCGGTAGGAACGGATCCACTCCGATAGGGGATGCCGGTCGAACGCGCTGCAGGTGCTTGGCAGCGACCGCGGGTTCGTCGTGACGAGCGCGTCGGCGAGGAACTCGGTGGCGAACACCACCCGTTCCTCCCGGAAATGCATCACCGTCGCGTCGTCGGAATGATTCAGCCCGGGATGAATCAGGTCCACGGTGCGCCCGCCGAGCGCGATGCTCATGCGCTCCGAGTAGACGATGTCGGGAGGACGGATGTCGCCCTGCAGCTCCGCCGGCGGCACGAGGCCGTCCTTGTTGCGATCGATCGTCGCGAAAAACCCGGGCCCCATGCCGCAGACGCCCGGCGCCGCCTTCGTCGGGATGTCGATCTCGTCCGGGTCGATGGCGCCGTTACGATTGCGGTCGATCATGTCGCCCGGCATGTGCGGGTAGCGGCCGTCCATGTTCCGCCGCATGTTCTCGTGGGCGACGAACCTGGCGGTGTCGGCGAAGACGGCTCCGCCGGCCACATGATCGAAATGACTGTGGCTGTAGACCACGTACCGCACCGGGACCGTAAAGCGGCGGCCGAGCTCGTCCTTCAGCCATGACGCGAACGCCGGGTTGATCGGGTCGCCGAGGATAATGCCGTCGCGGGTGACGAGAAAAATCGCGTACCAGTTGCCGTTGCGGGCCCGATACAGGTCGCCGGTGAGCGGCACGATCTCGCGTGCCGGCCCTCGCGGCTGCGCCTGCACGACGGACAGCGCGGCAACGAGCGTCGCGAGCAGGGCAGCGAGGCCGGTGTGTGTGCGGGACATCACGGGCGCGTGCCCGCGATGATATAGAAGCGCTTGGACGGGGGCAAAGGCCAATGGTCGGCAGCACACATATAATCCAACCGCCTTCCTGGAGACAGCATTGGGGACGACCAGCGAAACACCGGTCCTCATCGTCGGCGGCGGCGCCGCAGGCTCGGTGCTCGCCATGGAGCTTGCGCGGCGCGGGGTCGAGTTCCGCTGCATCGATCGGATGCCGGGACCGGGACGTGAATCGCGCGCCATCGCGCTTCACGCCCGCACGATCGAGTTGATGGACCTGGTCGACACGGCCCTGAGCCGGCGCATGCTCGATCGCGACCTGTGGTGCAAGGGCTACGTGATGCACTTCCTCCGCGGGCGCGAGCGCACCGAGGTGCGCCCGGGCCTCGACTACACGAAGGTGGACTCCAGATACAACTGCATCCTGTCGCACAACCAGAGCGAGACCGAGGGCTTCATTCGCGAGTACACAAGGTCGCGGTTCGACAGGGAAGTCGAATACGACACGGCGTTTCAGGATCTGACCCAGGACGGCGACCTCGTGACGGCCCGCGTCACGCACGGCGATCGCGGCGACCAGGAGGAGTTCATCCGCTGCCGGTACCTCATCGCGGCCGACGGCATCAATTCGCGCGTGCGCCGCGGTCTCGGGCTGTCGGTCAAGGGGAAGGACTACAAGGGCAGCTTCTTCCAGAACCTGGACATCCACCTGAAGGGCTTCACCGACTGGCGGGACCACTTCCACTACTGCGTCGGCACCGACCACTTCCTCATGGTGGCGCCGCTGCCGGGCGGACACTTCCGGCTGCTCCTGAGCGATCGCGGCGAAGCCGCCGACCCGACGCTCACGCCGCAGCAGGCCTTCATGCGCCTGCTCGATCAGCACTACGACGGCATCACCATGGGCGAGGTCGTGTGGCATTCGAAATGGGAGACCTGGGTTCGTCTCGCCGACACCTTCCGTCAGGGCAACGTGTTCCTGGCCGGCGATTCGGCCCACGTCCACTCGACGACGGGCGGTCAGGGGATGAACTGCTGCATGCAGGACGCGTTCAACCTGGGATGGAAGCTCGGCCTGGTCCTGAAGGGGTACGCCCGGCCCACGCTGCTCGACACGTACGAGGCCGAACGGCGGCCTGTCGCCGAGCAGGTCATCTGGGCAGCTTCATCGCTGCACGACATCTTCATGACCCATGGTAAGGACATCGCGCAGCGCACGCAGACGATGTTCGAGCCTGGCTATACAGAGAAGGTGGTGAACTCCTGCTCGGGTGTCGCCTACACGTACAAGGACTTCATCGACAAGCCCCCGGGGTTGCGCGAGATTGACGGCCCTGCCATCGGCGACCGGGCGCCCGACGTCGACTTCGAGCGTGGCGGTACCCTCTTCGACCGGCTCCGGCATACGTATTTCACGCTGCTGGCGATGCCCGATGGCGATCTGAGTCCGATCGTGGAGCGGCTCGGCCGTCGCTTTGGCCCCGTGCTGGACGTGGAGATCCTTCCGAAATCGGACGCGCTCTCGGCGCGTTACGGGCAGAGCGACGGCCGGCTGTTTCTCGTGCGCCCGGATGGCTACATCGCCTTCAAGAGCTGCGCGGACGAGGCCGGCCTTCTCGAGGCCCACATGG
>DASTDQ010000427.1:0-11221 GCA_035710305.1 Vicinamibacterales bacterium
CGACGGCCCGCTGGGGACGCTGATGCTGCCGAACGTGACGGGCGGCGCCAACTGGCAGGGCGGATCCTTCGATCCCGAGACGGGCATCTTCTACATCTTCACGAACAACGAGGTGGCCTCGGTCGGCCTGGTGCCGGGCGCCGAGCGGCCGGGCCAGCCGTCGGACATGACCTACGTGCGCGGGCAGGCGCGCAATCCGGCCAACCCGAAGGCGCCGGACATCCCTGTCACCGTGCAGGGACTTCCGCTGGTCAAGCCGCCGTACGGGCGGATCAGCGCGATCGATCTGAACAAGGGCGACCTCCTCTGGCAGATCGCGCACGGCGAGACGCCCGACAACATCCGGAATCATCCGCTGCTCAAGGGGCTGACGATCCCGCGCACGGGGCGGCAGGGGCGCATCGGCACGCTCGTGACGCGCAGCCTTCTCGTCGCGGGCGAGGGCGGGCTCTTCACGCTGCCCGACGGCCGTCGCGGCGCGATGCTGCGCGCCTACAACAAGGCGACCGGCCAGGAAGTGGGCTCGGTCTACATGCCGGCTCCGCAGACCGGGTCGCCGATGACCTACCTCCTCAACGGCCAGCAGTACATCGTGGTCGCCATCAGCGGCCCCGGGTTTCCTGGCGAGCTGATCGCGTTCCGTCTTCCCAAGGCGTGACCCCGGAGCCCGAGGTGGTAACCACGAAGGCACGAAGATCACGAAGTGCACGAAACCGGAATCTTGGATGGCTCTTCGCGTCCTTCGCGATCTTCGTGGCCTTCGTGGTTCCGGCCTTCGTGGCCGCGCAGCGGGACGAGCCGACGTTTCCCGCGCGCGCCGTGGGCGTGTCGTCGGCGGGCCTGCGACAGACGTTTACCAACTACTGGGAATGGCGGCTCGCGGAATCGCCGGAGCTGGCCACGCGGGTCGGCCGCACCGAGTTCAACGATCGCTGGCGTGACTGGTCGGCGCCCGCCCGCGCCCGCGCGCGCGCCGCTCGCGCAGAGTTCCTCCAGCAGGTCCAGTACGTCGCCGTCGGCAACCTGACGGCAGCCGAGCACCTCAGCGCGGACCTGCTCCAGTACGAGCTGCGCTCGGCCATCGAGTCCGAGCCGTACCCGGGTCTCGTTCAGCCGGTGTCGCAGGTCGATGGCCTGCACAACGAGGTGTTCAGGACGATCGAACAGATGCCCGCGGCCACGGTACTCGACTACGAGAACATCGTCGCGCGCCTGCGCGGGCTTCCGGCCTACGTGGACCAGTCGATCGCGATGATGCGCGAGCAGCTCACCGCCGGCCTGGCGCAGCCGGCCGTCACCGTCTCGCTCATGATCGATCAGGTGGCGGCGCAGGGAAGCGCACCGCCGGACCAGTCGCCGCTTCTGGCGGCGTTCGCGGCATTTCCTGCCGGAGTTCCTCAGGCCGATCGGAACCGCCTGCTGGCGGAAGCCCGATCGGCGTACTCACAGCAGTTCGTACCGAGCTGGAAGCGGCTCGAAACGTTTCTACAGGACACGTACCTGAAGGCCGCGAGGGCGGAGGTCGGGATCGGGACGCTGCCAAACGGCGACCGGGCGTACGCGAGCCTGATCCACCTGTACACGACCACGCGAACCGACGCGCGCGAGATACACCGGCTCGGCCTGCAGGAAGTCTCACGGATCGAAAACGAGATGGCCAGCGTCGTGCGCGAGGCCGGCTTCAGCGGAAGCGTGGCGGAGTTCGAGCGCCGGCTGCGGAGCGAACCGTCCACGGCCTTCTCGAGCCAGGAGGAGATGCTGCAATACGCACGCGAGGTGCTCGCTCGCGTGGAGCCGCAGCTGTCGCGCGTTGTCACGCGGATGCCCCGCGTGAACGTCGGAGTCCGCCCGATTCCCGCCGACCGCGAGGCGTCCACCCCGTCGAGCTATACGGCGGGGACAGCCGACGGCAGCCGGCAGGCCTGGTTCAACATGAACACGTACCGGCCCCGGGAGCAAAGGAAGTACCCCATCGAGGCGTTGGTGTTGCACGAGACGGTTCCCGGTCACCACCTCCAGGTGGGCCTGGCCCGCGAGCTCGAGGGTCTGCCCGAGTTCCGGAAGGTGTTCGCCGCATCGGCGTTTTCGGAGGGCTGGGCGCTGTACGCCGAGTCGCTCGGCGGCGATCTCGGCGTGTATCGCGATCCGGCCACGCGGTTCGGACAGCTGGCCAGCGAGCAGTTCCGCGCGGTGCGGCTCGTGGTGGACACCGGGATACATGCGATGGGCTGGTCGCGCGACCGCGCGCGCGACTACTTCGCGGAACACGTGCCGGCGCAATCGATCGCCGAGGTCGATCGATATATCGCGCGGCCGGCGCAGGCACTCGCCTACAAGCTCGGGGAGCTGAAGATCAGGGAGCTGCGCCGGAAAGCGGAGCGCGAGCTGGGCGCGGCCTTCGACCTCCGCGGTTTCCACGACGCCGTCCTGCGGAACGGGGCGCTGCCGCTCGAGTTCCTGGACGAGCAGATCGACCTGTACATCTCGGTGGCGAAGTCGAATCGCGGAAAATGACGCGGAACCATCGGCGAACGGTCGGCGAAACGTGCTATTCTCTGCGCCGTACGGCCGGGGTTTCTGACAAAGAATTCAGGCACTCTTCAGGACCATTTCTCTTGTCTTCCGGCTACGATTTGGTGAGAAGTTCGATGCTGTCAGGGAGGAACCACGATATGACGCGCTATCTGGTTGGTCTGGCTGCCGCAGCGACGCTGTTCGTCGCGGCACAGGCATACGCTCATCACTCGTTCGCGGCCACGTATCTCGAAGATCAGAGCGTGCAGATCGAGGGCGAGCTGGTGCAATTCCTCTTCAGGAATCCCCATTCCTTCGTGCACGTGGTGGTGAAGGAGAAAGACGGCTCCATGGTGCGTTACGCCGTCGAGTGGGGCGGCGCCGGCGCGCTGGGCGGACAGGGCGTGACCAGAGAAACGCTCAAGGCGGGCGACCACGTGATCATCACCGGTTCTCCCGGCCGCAACCCGAAGGATCATCGCGTGCGCATGGTGACGCTGCATCGGCCGAAGGACGGATTCGGCTGGGGCAAGCGTCCCGGCGAAGTCGTCGACTAAGGAGCGTACGTAGTGTCCGGCTTCCCTGGGCGCCGAAGCGCGAGCGCGAAGGCGGCAGCCGGACCTGGGCGTACGTAGTGTCCGGCTTCAGCCGGACCGGAGTTGATCGTAATCAAGGGGCGGTTGCGCGCGGAAGGCGTGCGACCGCCCCTTTCAGTTCCTGTCCGCTCTCGCCCTTCGACAAGTTCAGGCCTGAGCAGGGTCGAAGGACGCCGTCGGTCAGTCGAAGCGATCGGCAGGTTTCCGTTTGACTCCGGCAAGCAGCATGCGCATCGGCTGCAGCGTGCGGCTGAGAGGGTTGAGCATCAGGCCCAGCGTTTCCAGCGTCACGGCTCCCAGGAGGGCCTCGTCTTCCGATTTGCCGAGCACGACCGGTGATGTTGCCCGCCGTCCTTCGACTTCGAATACGCATTCACTGACGCCGCGCGTCAGCGTAGTGCCATCGGTAAGCACGAACTCCAGCTCACGCGCCGGTCTGAGCCCGAGCGCCAACCAATCCGTGCGTCGAAGTACCGAATATACGGCGCCGGAGTCGATGAGGAAACGAACGCGTCGGCCTCGCCCGCGCCGACTGGGTGAGCGAACGTGTCCTTCGACGTAGGTGAGGCCCATGACGCATCCTACCATCGTCGACCGCGGCGCCAGGAAACACAGCGGGCCTGCCGAGTACGTCAGGACCTCGGGTTCGGTATGTGGTGGGGTTCGAGGGAGCACAGATACGCCGGAACAGTTTCAGTTGCTGCCCGCTCTCGCCCTTCGACAAGCTCAGACCTGAGCAGCGTCGAAGGACGCTGTCGGTCCACGCCGAGGTGTATGACGAGGGCTGCCTACTCCGAGTGGTCAGCAGGCTACGGTCGCCCCTCAACGATAGATCGACCTGCCAGCCACCGGAACACGGCAGCTGCTGTCACGCCGATGAACGACCCAAGCACGATTGCGTGGATGGCCCCGGCCGGTCCGTACGTCAAGTCGCCCAAGCCTGGCATCACTCCCTGACGGAAGCGGCTTATTGCAAGCAGGCTCACGATGAGCGCACCCGGCACATTCCCGAGCACGGCGCCGCTGATCAATGCGTGTCTTCGGGTGACGGGCCCGCGCTTCAGCAGCCACATGAGCGTAGGAAACGCGAAGAGCGTCACGAGGAGTCCCGCGATTCCGACGCCCGCACCCAGCGAGATGGCTGCATCAAGCGCGTCGACTGGGCGGCCGCCGTAAAGCGCTCGGCCGGTGTAGTCCACCACTGGAAAGAGACCGAATCCCAGCAAGCCGGTGACAAACGGCTGAACGGCAAACCCGAGAATCACCCTGGCCTCGCCGGCCGGCGAGAGCGTGTGAGCATCTCTCACGTTCGTCCTCTCACGCGAACGTTAACCACGAGAGGCACAGAGGGACACAGAGATGTCCTTTCAGTTCTCGGTCGGCGCCTCCAATTGGCGAATCACCAGCACTTCCGTCTCGCCGCGATCCGCCTCGAGCTTCAGGCCCAGTTGCTCCTTGATCGCCGTAAAGATCTCGGCGCCTGTCGCAGAGGCAGGCCCCGGGGCATCTGAACCTGGCGGGGTCACAATCAACATGAAATCGAACCCCGCTGTGAGTCCGGTCCGATCGAGCACGGGCCGGTCCAGGTAGCCTGACATGCCGCGGGCGATGTCGGCAGTAGTCGCGCGCATTCCGCTGACGAAGAAGACCATCCCTTCCCCGCTCGCCGCGATGGCCACACCGCAATATCGACTTTCAAGCGTTCTTTGTATCTCGATGCCCTGCAAAGGAGCCCCCTCGGGGGGTAGCCTGTCACACGTTGCTGTTGAAGGACGCATCCCACTCTCCAGCTTGCCGTCTTCTCGACTCAACCTGAGTGCGTACACTGGCCGTACTCCTCGCTCGTAGGCAGCGGCGAGACTGAATCGTTCGGCGAGCAAGTTTCGCATCATCATCTGAAGCTGCGCACGTCCTGCAGAAGCTCCGCTCGTCGTCCGTGCCACGACGTCAAAACGGCGGGTCCGAGCCCATGTCGGCCCGCCTGTTATGTCGCGCTCAGGCAGGTTGTAGGCCCATTGCATCATCTGGACGACTGTGCGGCCCCGCATCGTGACTCCACCGGGCGTTGCGGTGAGAGGTTGGACGTAGCCGTTGCTCTTTGGACTCTCCCTCACTGACGCTACCTCGAAGCGCACGGTAGGTCCGGAGGATGTGTCGCCTTGCACGACGCTTCCAGAAGAGGAAGTAGCAATGTTGAAGAGCAGAATGACTGTGAGACCGGTGGCGATCTTCCCGCTCAGCACTTCTCGGCTCCAGTCATGCCTGAACCCGCCCGTAGTATCGCCACGGTCTCATGGGTGGTCGGCTAACAGACTGTCCACCAGCAAGTGAATTCCCCCTGACAGTAGCAGTAGTGATATACCCCCACTGGTTCCTGGAGACAAGTCCCTTGATCGAAGCAGAAAGAGTAACCCGATTGTGCCCAATCGCATCCCCACCCGTTCTGGTTGTAGTCACAAGTACCCCACTGCCAGCCTGCCTGAACCGTGGAGGTCCGCAGCAACAACGTCGCCGCAACAAGCAAGGCCGAGACAGCGAGACGTCGTATGACCGGTCGCAGTTGACTATTCGCCATTTCACTTACCCTCCGTTCTGCCGACTCAACGCTGAGCTCTTTGGCTGAGCTCAGTAATCGCGGACTCTAGTTGCGCCAAGGGCGCAGCGCCCCGGATTCTCTTTAGCAAGTCGATCGAACCGTCCTTACGCAACCGGCCGAGAAATAACGTCGGGGTCGAATTCACGCCCAGTTGCCGTCCTTGCTCGATCTCTGCCTGCACGGCCTTCTGGGCTTCACCGTCGGCTAGACACGCCTCGAACTGGTTCAGGTCGAGGCCGACTGCCTTCGCGCTGGTCGAGAGCGCATCAGGCGCCAGAGCTGAATGGTCTGCGTATAAGCGTTCACGCATCTCCCAGAACTTCCCTTGCTGAGCTGCGCATTCAGCCGCTTCGCTCGCCTTGCGAGCGAGGGGGTGCAGGGATTCGAGGGGAAACGCAAACGAGACGAATGTGAGCTTGCCGTTGTCGACGAATCCCTGGCGAATCGACGGATACGTATCACGCGCGAACTTGCCGCAAAACGGACACTCGAAGTCGGAGAACTCGATGAGCGCTAACGCCCCCCGACCGGCTCGTTTGGTGATCGATGCCGCAGCGATTGAGAGACCCTCAACAGATTCGACTCTCGGTCCGGCCGAGGCCTGCTCTGGAGCGGTCGATTGTTGGTAGACCGTCCATAGCAATGCGCTCGCAGCAGCGATGACTAAGAGGATGCTGGTGAATTCGAGCGTGCTCTTGATTCGTGCAGACAGCGACACGGCTCTGCTCCCACTCTTGATCTAGTCCACGCCGCCTCTCAACGATGTATTAGCCACCAAAGGTCAGACGTGAACCTCAGCGGTCTATTTCTTTTCGTGACGCTGCCCCCTCCCGAATCGACGTCGCAGACGCTTCGCGACGCGCGAGATGAAGCGCTTCACCTCGCGTCGCTGCTCCGTCCGTTCAAGATGAGAAAGCCCGAGACGAACCGCAACGGCGCCGCTATCATCCTCGTGGAGCCACACGACGACGGCTGCGAGTTCGGTCGGATCGCAGACGAGCGGGAGCGCCCGTCGAACGGCCTGGATTACGGCACTTGAGGTGGCGCGATTGTCAGTCCGATCTCCGAACGCCCGTTCGACGTGCTCCGCATAGGCCCGCTCGCGGACGTGTCGCCGTTGTTCACCTCGGAGTCGATCGCGTAGTATTCGCGCGGCAATGCCGTACAGGAAGCCATCAAGCGGTACGTTTCGGCTGGCGTCAAAGACCTGCGGCCGCGTTGCATACGCCAGGATGGCGTCGTTGGCCGCATCGATGATCAGATCAGTAGATGCGCGCTGGAAAGATCGCCGGAGACGACGGCGCAATAGGGGGGATACTTCGCTGGCGAGTTGTCCGAGGGCAGAGGAGTCGCCGCAGGTGACTCGGGCGTGCAGGTCAGGGAGACGTGGCCGAGCTGGCTCGATCCGATCGCCCATTCGCTTGCCTGTAGACCGCTCTTCGAACACAGACGTCGTGACGGCGAGAGCGCATCTTACACCCCGCGTATCTCGTCAGATATTCGACCTTCGGGTTCGGCTGAGTCGTTGGACGTTCAGAATCGATCGAACTACGGGGCACCCGCGCGCGGAAGGCGTGCGACCGCCCCTTTCAGTTGCTGCCCGCTCTCGCTGTCGGTCCACGCGAGAATCAGCTCATCACCGGCGCGCGTCATGCGCGGGTATCCGCTCACGCGGACCGATCCCGGCGGCTCGACCGCATCCGATCGCGCTCCTGACGGCCAGACACGGCGAACCCTGAGCCGGCTTCGTTGGTCGGCAAACTCCACCCAACTGGCCGCGGCGGACCCGTCGTCCAGCCACTCGATATCGACGTGCCCGCTGGAGACGCCATTGTCGAGCCGGATAGGAGCGCTCCACGTTCGTCCCGCGTCCTGCGAGAAGGCCGCGAAGGCGCGGCCCTTGTCGCCCTCCGCCGTGAACCAGGCGACGGCGACGTCGCGTCCGCGCGCGCTCAGCGCGGGCCCGTTGACGGGGCAGGCGTCGATCTTCCAGTTGTCGTCGTGCACCGATTGCGCCGAGGTCCACGCGCCGTTGTCCAGGCGCGACACCTTGATGTCGCGCACTTCTTCGGGGCTGCGATCGCGGAACGCGGTGAGAACGCCGTCGGTGGTGGCGACCGCCGCCGTCTGGCAGCACTCGCAGACGCGCGCGTCCACGCGGGTCTCCGCTGTCTGCTTCCACTGCGTGTCGAAGCTGGCGAAGTACAGCGCCATCGAGCCGCCCAGCGGATCGGTCGTGTTCTGCTCCTGGTCCCGGCCGTCGAGCCACACCAGCCCGACGCCCCCGGCCAGCTCGAACAGGGACACGAACCCGTGCTGGGTCTTCGTGCCGTCGTGGTGCGGCGAGATCGGTTTGCTCCAGGTCTTGCCCTCGTCGCTGGAGTAGGACAGGCGTGTCTCGTACGCCTCGATCAGCGCGTCGGTCGTCGGATACCAGTTCGCCACGAGCGTGCCGTTCGTCAGTCGCAGTACGGAGGGGATGTCGGCGGAGGTGACGAACCAGTCGTCACCCTTCGCGACCTGTCGATTGGCCGACCAACCCGCTGAGGTCCGCTCGGAAAATGCGAGCGTCGTGGTCGCGTCCTCCTGCTCCAGCCAGCTCAGGATCGCGCCTCGGGGCGACGAGGTCAGTTGCGGATAGGCGCTTCCCTCTGGTGCGGGCAGCGCCAGGGGCGCGAGGGTGAGTCCGAACGCCGGCGGCGAGGTGCTGTCGCCCCCCGACGTGGACGTTCCGAAGCTGCAGCCGCCGGCTCCGGCGCCGCTGCAGGCCGCTGTGACGATGAGAAGGGGAGTGCACCAACAAAGCGTCCTGCGGGTCATGTGGTCCTCAACGCGAGCATATATCCTCGGGGCTATACTTTAGTCGACGTGCCGACGGTCAGGCTTTCTCTGAGCGTCATGCTTGCCGTGTTCTGTGCGTGGGCTGCGGTCCATGCCAAGGGGCCGCAAGCGCCCTCGACGGGGGCAGCCCCGCCAGAGGCGAGGGCGGCTGCGCCCACAAGTCCACGCGCGATCCTGGACACCTACTGCGTCACCTGTCACAACCAGCGCCTCAAGACGGCTGATCTGGCGCTCGACACGCTCGACCTCGCGCAGGTTGCCGACCACGCCGGCGTCTGGGAGAAGGTCGTGCGCAAGGTACGCGTGGGCATGATGCCGCCGCAGGGCGTGCCTCGCCCGGACGCGGGCCAGCAGCGAGCGCTCGTCGCCTTGCTCGAGTCGTCGCTCGATCGCGCCGCGGCGAGCAGGCCCGATCCCGGCCGCTCGACGATCCATCGCCTGAACAGGGCGGAGTACGCCGCCGCGATCCGCGACCTGCTGGCGCTCGACGTGGACAGCGCCGCGCTGCTGCCGCCGGACGATTCCGGATACGGCTTCGACAACATCGCCGACGTGCTCGGCGTCTCGCCTGTCCTGATGGAGCGGTATCTCGCCGCAGCCAGCAAGATCGCGGCGCTCGCGGTGGGCGACCGCGACACGCAGCCGGCCGGCGAAACGTTCATGGTCCGTCAGGACGCGTCGCAGGACCAGCAGATCGACGGCCTGCCCATCGGAACCGTGGGCGGACGGCTGATCGAGACGACGCTGCCACTCGACGGGGAGTATGTGATCCAGGTGAAGCTGTTCCGCACCAACCTGGGCGCGATGCGCGGCCTCGAGTCGGAGCACCAGCTCGAGATCGCCGTCGATGGCGAGCGCGTGCACGTGGCGTCGTTTGGCGGCGACGACGACTTCAAGGCCGCGCTGGCCAATCCGACGGCTGCCGGCGATGCGGTGGAGGCCCGCTTCACCGTTCGAAAGACGCTGCCGGCGGGACCGACGAAGATTGGCGTCGCCTTTCTCCGGAACCTCGCGCTGGTGCCGTGGCGGCTGCAGCCGTTCCTCCGCAGCTCGAACGACACGCTCGATCCCGCGGGTTGGCCGCACATCGATCGCGTCATCGTGACAGGGCCATTCAATCCGACCGGCCCCGGCGACACGCCGAGCCGGCGCCGGATCTTCACGTGCCGAACCTCCGAGGACGCGTGCGCGAAGCAGATCATCGCCACTCTTGCCCGTCGCGCGTATCGCGGACAGGTGACCGACGCCGACCTCACGCGGCTGTTCGAGTTCTACACGGAGGGGCGATCGGGCCGCACGTTCGACGCGGGGATCCAGCTCGCGCTCCAGCGGATCCTCGCCAGCCCGAAATTCACGTTCCGCATCGAACGCGACCCGGCCGGGGTCGCCCCGGGCACCGCCTATCGTGTCGCCGATCTCGAGCTCGCCTCGCGCCTCTCGTTCTTCCTCTGGAGCAGCATTCCCGACGACGAGCTGCTCGATCTCGCGTCGAAGGGCCGCCTGAGAAACCCGGACGTCCTGGCGAAGCAGGTCTCGAGGATGCTGGCCGACCCGAAGTCCCGCGCGCTCGTCGAAAACTTCGCCGGCCAGTGGCTCTACCTGCGCAATCTCAGGAACCAGGTGCCGAACTCGCTGGCGTTTCCCGACTTCGACGACAACCTGCGCCGCGCGTTTCAAACCGAGACGGAGCTCTTCTTCGAGAGCGTCATGCGCGAGGACCGGAACGTGCTCGACCTGATGACGGCCGACTACACGTTCCTCAACGAGCGTCTCGCCAGGCACTACGACGTCCCGAACGTGATGGGCAGTCACTTCCGGCGCGTGAAGATGACCGGTACGAACCGCCGGGGCCTGCTTGGCCACGGCAGCGTGCTGATGGTCAGCTCTCACACCGATCGGACGTCGCCGGTCGTCCGGGGCAAGTGGATTCTCGACAACCTGATGGGCGCGCCGCCGCCCCCTCCGCCCGTCAACGTGCCCCCGCTCAAGGAGAGCGAGGGCCCCGGCACGAAGGTGCAGACGCTGCGAGAGCGTCTCGAGGAGCATCGGGGCAATCCCACGTGCGCGGCATGCCACAAGCTGATGGACCCGATCGGGTTCGCGCTGGAGAATTTCGACGCGGTCGGCGCGTATCGCACTCGCGACGGCGGGACCCTGGGTCCGGTGATCGACGCATCGGGGCAGTTGATGGACGGCACGCGCGTGGACGGGGTGGCGACGCTCCGCGAGGCGCTGGTCCGCCAACCGGAGATCTTCGTGGGTACCTTTACGGAGAAGCTGATGACCTACGCCCTGGGGCGGGGCGTAGGGGCATCCGATATGCCGGTCGTGCGCGCGATCTTGCGGAACTCCGCACGCCAGGACTATCGTTTTTCCACGATCGTCCAGGGAATCGTGGCGAGCGCGCCGTTTCAGCTGCGGATGTCGGCCCTGAGCCCTGAGCCCTTGGCCCTGGGGCCTTCAAGTGGAGTTGAGCGATGAGACAGCTTGCATTGTCCAGGCGAACGATGCTCCGCGGCATGGGCGCGACGCTCGCGCTCCCGCTGCTCGACGCGATGGTGCCCGCTCTCTCGGTGACGGCGAAGACCGCCGCCAACCCCACGAGGCGGTTCGGCGCCGTCTTCATTCCGCTCGGCGAGCGCCCCGGCTACTGGACGCCCGCGCAGGTCGGCAC
>DASTDQ010000428.1:0-4370 GCA_035710305.1 Vicinamibacterales bacterium
CGATCCCGCCACCTTCACCAGCCCATGGACGATGCGGATGACGATCACGAGCCAGCCGGACTACCAGATCTACGAGTACGGGTGCCACGAGGGGAACATCGCGATGCGCAACGCGTTGAGCGCCGAGCGCGCTTACGAGACAGCGGCGGCGGAAGCCGCTGCCAAGGGGCTGCCGCCGCCGGAGCGCGTGTTCGAGCGCGTCAACGGCCCCGACCGCGGCCGCTGATCGCCCGACGACCCATGGACCAGAGGGTCGCGGCCACGGCCGCCGCGCCGCCTACGGCCGTCAACGGCGGTTCGCTGGCCGTCGTCTTCGACAAGGTGTCGTTCGCGTTCGACGATCTCGTCGTGCTCAGGGACATCAGCTTCAGCATCCCGGCCGGCAGCATGAGCATCCTGCTCGGCGCCAGCGGCGCCGGCAAGTCGGTCGTCCTCAAGCTCATTCTCGGACTGTTCCGCCCGGACGCAGGCGCGATCCTGGTCAACGGCCAGCGCGTGGACACCATGTCCGAGTACGACCTCCTGCGCCTGCGCGGCGGCATCGGGATGCTGTTCCAGGAGAACGCGCTCTTCGACTCACTGACGGTGGCCGAGAACGTCGGGTACCGGCTGTCGGAAGAGTCCGACATGCCCCCCGATGAGGTCCAGCGCCGCGTTGTGGAAGTCCTGGGCTTCATCGGGCTCGGCGAGTACATCGACCGGATGCCGTCGGAGCTCTCGGGCGGTCAGCGCCGCCGCGTGGCGATCGCCCGCGCCATGGCCTCGAAACCGAGCCTCCTGCTCTTCGACGATCCGACGACGGGGCTGGATCCGATTATCGCCACGACCGTGGACGACGAGATCGTCAAGCTGCGCGACGTCGAGCGCGTCACCTCGATCGTCGTCACTCACCAGATCCGCGACGCCTTCTACGTCGCGACGCACGAAGCGGTGAGCGCGAACGGACAGCTGCAGATTCGCGACGCCGGCGCAGAGCGCGCCAGGTTCATGGTGCTGCACGAGGGCGGGATCTACTTCGAGGGAAGCGGGCAGGAGCTGCTGGCATCGAAAGACGATTACCTGAAGGAGTTCCTGTTCATGACATTGCCGCCTTGGTAGACAGGCAGCAGTTCACACTTCTCGCTTCTCACTTCTCGGTTCGTGTTCAGTTTCAGGTTCGTGTTCGAGGTTCGGGGTTCGGGGTTCGGGGTTCGGAGTTCGGAGTTCGGTCCGGCTAAAGCCGGACACTACGTAGGCTCGGCGAAACTCTGGCGCGTCCTGGGCCGGAGGCTCGAAACGAACTTGGAACTCCGAATATGAACCGCGAACTTCGAACACGAACCCCGAAATTGAACACGAACCGAGAAGTGAGAAGCGAGAAGTGTGAACGACGGGTTCTCTCGTTCTACTTCCCCCCGTCGGGTACCAGGACACGGATCCAACCGTCCTGCCTGGAGGTGACGAAGAGCTCACCGTCGCGGCTCTGGCCGATGTGGAGATCCGTGCGCATGAGCGTCGTGGCCATCGTCTTCTCGACGAGCTCCTTGAATGTGATGTCGGTGCGCCTGCCGGTCGCATCACGCCGATACAGCTGAATCTCCTCCACCGGCGCCACGGTCTGCGGGATCCCGTCGTCGGCCTTCTTCATCGCGGCAAGGTCGGCGGCAAACACGCGGCCTCGATTGACGTCGCCGAATACGAACTTTCCCCGGAGCGCGGGGATGCGTCCGTGATAGGCGAACCCGCCCGACACCGCCACACCTTCATCGTGGTCGTAGATCGCCACCGGATACGTGAACTCGTCCTTCTTCGACCCGTTGAGGACCTCGGCCGGCAGCGTGAACAGCTGGTCGAGCGCGCCGCCAGGCCTGATCATGCCGTTCTCGAAGTACCCCTCCCGTTTCATCCAGCCGTAGTTCTCCCCGTTGCGGACGATGTTGACCTCCTCGATGTGGTTCATCCCGATGTCGGTGGCGAACATCGTTCCGTCCTGATCCCACGACAGGCGATGGGCGTTGCGGAAGCCGTAGGCGTAGATCTCGCCGAGCGTCTTCGGGTCGCCGTCGGCGGCGAACTTGTTGCCCGGCGGAATCGTGTAGTCCCCGAGCCCTTTCGTCCCCTTCGACACCGAAGGGCTGCGCGGATCGATGCGGAGGATCGCGGTGATGACGGAATCGAGGCGCTGCGTCTGCGTCGGGTTGTTGGCATTCGGCCCGCCGCCGTTGCTGAAGCCCGTATCGCTCCCGCTCGTGTAGAGCAGGCCGTAGTCGGCGGACCCCGGCTTCGCCGTGGGGTTGAACCCGACGTACCCGAACGGGTGCGTGAGGTTCATCACGACGTGCGCGACGCGGAGCAGCTCGCGCCGCGTGCCCTCGAACGTGCCAGCGGCCGGGTTCGTCGCGCGCCACTCGGTGATGACGTTGTGATAGGTGACGTCCTTCTGGGTGTATCCGGGCGGGATGAAGTTCAGCGCCGCAGGGTTGCCGGCAGCGCGCTCGCCGTGCACCGTGTAGAACAAGCCGTTCTTCGCGAACTCCGGGTGAAAGTCGAATCCAATGAAGCCGCTCTCGAGCCTGTTGTAGACCGCAAACGGGAAGGCCGCCGCCACGTTCGCGTAGACGGACGGCGTGTTACCGCTGTCGAGCAGGTACAGGAACCCGCGCGAGTCGTTGGCGAACCGGCGGCCGTCGGGCAGGTCTCGCACGAAGCTCACGCGCGCCCAGCCGGCGGGGTTCACGTCCTGGCCAGCGGGAATGGTCGAGCGCGTGTCGGGCAGGCGCGTGAGGTCGCGGATCTCGACCGCCACACCGCGCTTCTCGATCGGCGCGGGAAGCGGGTTGCTCGTGATCTGCGCGTCGATTGCGCCAACCGCCAGTGCCACCAGGACGATGAGAACAGGGACTTTTGCGCGCATGAGCCTGGACCTCTCAGTTTGACTTCGTTCCGCTCGCGACCAGCGCCATGAACTCGTCGTTGGTGCCGACGCGGCCGTGCGCGGGCGCGTGCCGCGCGACGTCGAGCTTCAGCTTGCGCATATTCTGCTGAAGCGTCCGCATGCCGGGCGTCGGCGCCGCCGGAGCCGCCCCCTGCGCGGGCGGCGAGTACAAGTCCGCGTTGAAGAGAATCTTCTCCTTCGGCAGATACGCGATCAGCATGTCCACACTGTGGTTGCCCTGGTTGTACGACCGGTCGCCCAGTTCGTAGGCGACGTCCTGCACTTTGATCACTTCCAGGATGCGCTCGCCGTCGGTCACCACGTATTTCGCCGTGCTGCGCGGCTCGCCCGCCACCGTCTCGATCGGCGGCGGCCGGCGGCTGATCCAGTACATCGGGTTGTAGAGCGCCATCCGATCCGGCTGCAGCGTGCGCGGCCACGGGTGGAACAGGATGTCGAGGTAGTACTGCTTGTTCGACTCGTGCGTCACGATCGTCGTGCCCTGGGACAGGTAGGTCCGCAGCCCGCCAGCATGATCGAAATGATGGTGGGTGTTGATGACGTATTGAACGGGCTTGCCGGGAACGAGCCGGGCGGCTTCCGCGATCACGGCCAGCGAGCGCGCCTCGTTGTTCGGCGCGTCCACGACGGCCACATAGTCCTTGAACTCGACGAGCAGGCTGTTGTGCGTCCCCCCGGCCAGGAGCCACACGCCCGCCGCCAGTTGCTGGCTTTCGACCCGCGCCGGCGGGGTGACCGCCGTCTTGACGACATCGGGCACCGGCAGCGTCGCGACGGGCGCATTCGGCTTCACGGTCGTGACGCGGTACTCGTAGTAGTTGTGTGCCGTGTTCAGCCGCGGATCTCCCTGGTGCGTATGCAGCAGCATCGGAAACTTCACGCCGCCGAAGTCCTTGTACTCCGTGTAGCGCATCTCGTAGTCCATGTCGCCGTACACCGGGTTGGGAAACCACGTGCCCACGAGCTCGACGAGGTTCTGATCGTCGATGGTTCCCACGATCTTGTACTTGCCGAGAAACGTGAACTGCACCATCGTCACCCATCGCCCGAACTGCGAGAGCCCGAAGTCGGAGGCCCCGATGTACTGCAGCTTGATGGCCTTCGCGTCGGACGCGGCGAGGGCCGTCTTGAGGAACCCGTGCGGCGTGATCGCGAGCTCGAGCTGCCGGAGCTCGTTGAATGGGACGCCGTCGAGATAGGGTCGGGTGAGCGGCACGGGCATGTTGTCTCGGATGTCCCAGGCGTAGGCACCGCTGACGATCGCGGTGATCGGTTGAGGCGCCATCGGCACCCTGCCGAACGTCGGGAAGTTCCCCTGCCGCCGCGTGTAGTCCTCGCGGGACCATCTGGCCTCGAAGTCGATCGCCCGCGTGTAATTGGCGACCTCGAACTGCGGCCAGTTGCCTTCGACGGAGTACTGCTGCCCGATGAGTGA
>DASTDQ010000429.1:0-17308 GCA_035710305.1 Vicinamibacterales bacterium
GCCGTTCTGGACGGGTGTGCCGCTGGACTCGTACACGAACGCCGTCACCTGGGTCGTTCCACCAGCAGGTACAACGACGCTCGCCGCCGTCAGCGTGACGGTCGAACCGGTCGGCGCGAGCAACTGCACCGTGTCACAGGCTGCGGCTGCGCCGGCGAGAGCGATCCAGAGGCCGACGTAAACGCGACTTGGCATCCTCATTCGAACTCCGCGTACGGCGTGTTGTCGATTGACACCTGATCCGACCCGCTCTTGACGTTCTCGATGCCGGGCTCCGCGTTCGGGTTTCCGGGGTCGAACTCCGCCGGAATCTCCTGCCACGTCTCGACATTCCCGGTGATGTCCTTCGGGATACTCCTGAGGTACTTATCGGTGACGAGCGCGTCGAGACTCGCCGGGTATCTTCCCTTGTCCGCGTAGTATTCGTCGATCGCCTTGCGCATCTGCCAGAGATTTTCGGTAAGCGCGGCCTCTTTCGCCCGCTGGACGTTGTTGCCGTACACAACCAGCGACACGCTAGCCAGGATCAGGACGAGGGTCATTACGACGAACAGCTCGATGAGGGTCCATCCGCCGCACCGCCCCGCCTTCACACGCCGTCGCTCTCGTAGCATCGTCTTACCAATCCCGGTATTTCGTTCCGTCGAGCGCCGTCCCCGCACTCGTCGTGTACACGTCGAACACGTTCTCTCCGCCCCACGACGAGGAATCCGGTTCGTCCTGATACGACCGCAAGCCCCAGTCGGTGCTCTTGGTCATCGGGTCCTGCGGGATCCGCCGCAGGAACTTCAGCTTCCTGCCGGTTGCGTCGTTCGCCACCGTGACGCCGTCGACGAGGGTCTCGAGGTCGGGCGGGTACCCCTCGCTCCCGGCCTCTACCTCCGACCTCGCAATCTGTCCGCGATCGTAGGCGTCCTTGAACCGGTCGATCGCCGTCCGCATCTCGCGCAGGTCCCGGCGGAGCTCGACCTCACGCTGGCGTTGTGCGGTGACCCGGGACAGGGGCAGCACCGTTGACGACAGGATCAGCAGGATCGTTGTCACGATGACCAGCTCGAGGAACGTGAAGCCGCGCTGGTTGGTCACTTACGGTACCCTCACGGCCGGCACTGGCACGAACTGCAGATTGACGGCACTACCGCCGGGACCCGTTGCCGAGCCTGTGACACCGAGATTCGCGGCACCGGAAGCGACGGCTTCGAACAGCAGGCCGGCGAGCAGACCGGTCCCTGCAACGCCAGTGGGGTCGGCTCGACGAACGATCGCGATGTCTACTCGCCCACCGGCCGGATCCGCCTGCTGGCTGAACGACGCGCTGACGCCGCCGGCGCGCATGAAGCTCCCCTCCTGGACGTTCACGAGACGAAGAACGGCAGGGTTGTACGACACCGTCAACGTGATCCCCGAGAGCTGTGAAGCGCCCGTGATCGACAAGGGGACGAGGTACGGGCCGCCACCCAATCGGAATTCAGGTCCGGGTACCGACATCAGCACCTGACCGGCCGACGCCGTCGCCGGGCCGGGTTTTGACGCACCCAATGGCTGGGCGCCCGCGGTCGTCCCGGGGGCCCCGGCCGGGGGCGCCGGCGTCTGAGGGGCGGGCGCCTGGGCCGTTACGGCCGGCGTCTGCGGTGCGGGACCAGCCACGGTGCCCGGGGTCGCATCCGGCACGGGCGGGCCACCGGCCACGGGCGCCACCAGCGGCGGCGGTCCGCTGAGGCCGAAGTTGGACTGCGTGCCGATGTACACCGGAGCCAGGTCCTGCGGCGTCAGCTCACGCGTGCGGACGATGCGCGGCGTCAGCAGCATGACGATGTCGCTTTGCTGGATCTGTTCGTCGTTGCTCGAGAACAGCTGCTTGATGATTGGCAGATTCAGCAGCCACGGCAGGCCGGAGAGCACCTTGCGCTCGCTCTCCTGAAGAAGGCCCGCCAGCAGTGTCGATTCGCCCTCTCGCAGCCTGATGTCGGTCTCCACCTTCCGCGAGTTGAACGAGGGAAGCTCCTGGCCCGCGATCTTCGTGCCGGGACCGATGCTGCTCGTCTCGAGCTTCAGCTTCATCTGAATGTCGCCCTCGAGGCTCACGCGAGGGTTCATCTCGACGATCACGCCGACCGATCGGTATTCGAACGAGGTCAGGGGATTGAAGTTCGCCCCGCCCTGCGCCAGCGGCGTGAACGTCGTCGAGGGTACGGGCACGTCTTCACCGAGGTTCATCCTGATATCGGAGCCTTCGGCGCCCCGCAGCTGCGGCTTGGCGATGACCTTCGTTTCGGAGTCCGTCTCCAGGAAGCGGATGACCGCCGAGGGCACGGCCAGGTAGAAGTCGTTGGCGCTGATCCCTCGAGTGATGGTGTTGGCGTTGAAGGCGCGCGACAGCGTCGCGTTGTCCTGGTTCTGGTCTCCATTTGTCGGCGGGGTGACGACAGCGCGGATGTCAGCCTCCGGAGAGAACACGGCGTTGATCGAGTACGACCCGAGATCCAACCCGTACTGACGGACGCGGCCCTTGTTGACCTCGAGAATCTGCACGTCGATGACGATCTCCGCCCTCGGCTTGTCGAGGATGTCGATCAGGCGCTCGACGATCCCCATCATCGCCGTGGTGCCGCGAACGGTGATCGAATTGTTCGTCTTGTTCGGCGCAAACTGCGGCGCCAGCTGCTGCCCGGCCGCCCGAAGCACTGTCTGGAGCGACTGCATGATCTCGGACGGATCGCCGTACGAGAGCGGGAACGTGACCACGACCTGGTCCTCGTACTGCGTGCGCTTCGGCGCGGTGTCGGGGATGATCATGATCGTCTTCGGGTTCATCACCTTGTAGAAGAGCTGATTCGCCTGGGTGATCTGCTGCAGCGCCTGCTCCAGCGTCACGTCCGACATGGCCACGGTGTAAACGCGGTCCTGGTAGGTGCTCTCGTAGGTGACGTTGATCCCCGTGCCTTCGCCGATCGAGTTGAGGATGTCGCGCAGGCTCGCCTGCTGGAACTTCATCGGCTGAACGATGGTGCTGAAGTTGAAGAGCGGCGGCGCCGCCCCGGCGCGTGCGGCCTCGCGCATCTGCTGGGGCGAGGGCCGCTTGGCCGCTTCGATCTGGTCGCGTATGGTGCGCTCGAGATCGAGCACCTTCTGGGCGACTGCCCTGTTCGGCGGGTCGTACTCGCTCGCCCGGCGGTACTCGCGCAACGCTTCATCGAGCTGTCCCCTCGCCTCCGCCAGGCGGGCTTTGTCGAGGTGGCCGATCGAGGCGCTGATCATCGAGCGCTCGAGCGCGATCTTGTAGGCGGGGTTTTGGGGGTCCGCCTGCACGGCCTCGCGGTAGTGCACGACGGCGGCGTCCCAGTCCCCGCCCCGTGCCGCTTCGTCACCGCGGCGGAAGGCGTTCCCGGCGGCGCAACCGCCCGCAAACAGGGCAACGACCACGAGGAGCGCTGCGGCGTGTGAGTGTCTCATTGTCCTGACAACCGAATCGTTTGCCGGCCGCGGCCGTCCACATACATGAGATCGGCGGAATCGACCCCGACCCGTAGTACGCGGTAGCGGCCCTCGATGATATCGCCCTCGCGTCCGTGGAAGACGTTGCCCCGCCCGTCGCTGAGCACGGCCACGCGTGGAGGCCGGTTCGCCTGATCGACGTAGCCGATGAACCGAAGTGGAATCGGCGGCGGCGGGGGCGGCTGGGGCGGACCGGTTGGAACCGGCGGGGCGAGCGTGACCTGCTGGCGGGACGCCGCGGGAGCCGGCCTGGCGTGGAATCGAAAGAGGTCTCGACCGAGCTTGACGCGGTCGTCGCCACGCTCCTCCAGCAGTTCGAGCCTGAGGTCTCCAACGGCCGACTCCGCCCCGGCCGCCGGCGCTCCCGTTGTGCCTGGCGCGGTAGATCCGGCGCCGGTCACGTCAGAGGTCGGCCATTGTCTGTACACGAGCAGTCCGCCCGCCAGCACGAGGGCGCCGAGGACCAGCAGTTGAAGGCGTGTTTTGGTCATCACAGCCCGCCGGTCCAGAAATAGGTTGACAGCTCCAGCTTCAGCCGGAGCGAGCCGTCACCCGCGGTCCCTTCCGACAGGGACACGTTGTCGATGACGACGAACTCGGGCGCCGTTTCGATCTCGTGAATGAAGTTGCGAATGTCGGAGTAATCGCCAGTCAGGTCCATCGTGACCGCGAACTTGGTGAGGTTGCTGCCGCGTTCGCTCACCGGTTCGTAGGTCCCGTGCTCGTAGTCCAGGCTCGCGTCCTCCGCGAGCCGCGCCAGGCGCGCGTACGTCAGGCGGCGGGCCCCGGCCAGGTCGGGCGCCAGCACGCTCGTATAGAACGTATTGAGTTCCTTCTGTGCTCGATCCTTGCCTGTCAGCAGGCCGTTGGCGGTGGTGAACTCGCCCTTTGCCGCCGCCTCGGCCTGCTCGGCGCTCTGGGTCCGCTGCTCGACGTTGGCCACGGCGGCGCGCAGCGGGTACACGAGAAACGCAAACACGAGCACGTTGACGACGACGCCGCCGGCGAGGGCGTACACCGTCCGGCGGCGCTCGGCCAGGATGCGGCGAAGGAGCGTCATGGCGTCACTCACCGGCGGCTCCTGTCGTGACGGGCGCCGGCGGCGCCGGCCGCGGAGGCTGGATGTACACGCCCTCGATCAGCCCATCGATCAACCCCTCCAGGTTGGTCCGCTCTTCCGCGGCGAGCACGGCGTCGAACCTGTCGGATTTCTCGAGCGCGTCGAGAAACGTCTCGAGGTCCCTCACTCGACGGGCCAGGACAGGGACACTCACGACGAAGCGGCCTTCCGTGTCCACGCGCGACTTGAAACCGGTGAGACGAACGTCGTCGGGCAGCGCCGCCTCGAGCTGGGCGAACAGGTCGCTCCAGGAAAACGTCCGCAGGTCGATGATGGCGTTCGCCTCCTGGGCCGCCTCCGCGACTTCGGTGAGCTCCCTCGTGTTGATTTGTCCGCGAATGCGCCTCGCATCGACCCGAAGGCGGGCGGCCTCCTCCTCGGCCCGCGCCGCGCGCGCGCCCAGATCGCGTTCGCTCGCGCTCAGCCTGACGAGTTCGACGATGTTTCCCAGCGTCATCACGGCGACGATCACCGCGAGAGCGCCAATCGTCACCTGGACCGCGCGCAGGTTGTAGAACGGCCGTGTCGAGAGGTTCGTGCGCAGCATCAGGCCGCCACCCCCTCCCGCTGCGATCGGAGCAGCATCCCCACGAGCGGCGCGAGCGTGGCCATCAGGTCGGGCGTGGCGTGGATGCGGTCAGTCAGCGCCGCTCCGCACGTCGGATCGATCGGTTCGACGATCGTGCCCATGCGCTCTTCGAGATTGCGCCGGGCGAGGTCAACGGCGCCCGGTGCGCGTCCGATGCCGCCGAGCAGGATCCGGCTGAAGCCGCGCCCTTCCAGGCGATCCTGGTAGTACATCGCCGTCTGATGCACGACGTCCTCGAGCGCGTCGGGATCGCCCTCAGCCCGGCTGCGGAAGAACATCATGTCCTCGCGGCGAAGGATCGCCATCGAGGTGTACTCCGGCCGCATGTGGACGACCAGCCAGTCGCCCGAGGTGCCAAACCCGGCGCTCAAGAACAGGTTGATGACGCTGAACGTGGAGGTATCGACGAGGCCGGCTTCGATGCCCGCGTCTTCGCACGCCCCCTCGTATTCCCTGATGATGTCGCGCCTGGCCACCACCACCACGAACTCGTGCGCGCCTGCGGCCTGCCCGCCCAGCGTGTAAGTCAGGCACGCGTCCTCGACCGGGAAGGGCGTGGACTTCTTCACCTGCCACCGGAGCAATTGCGTGAGGTCCTCCCGGCGCGCCGGCATCTGCTCGAATCGTACGAGCGACACTTTCGTCGTCACATCGGGGATGACCAGCGCCACGCGTGAGGGCTTGACGCCGATGCTCTGACAGGCCGCGTGGAGCGCTCGCACTACGGCCGTGCGATCGACGATGTTCGGCGCGGTGAGCGACGGAGAGACGGCGCCGGCCGGGAGCGGCTCGACGGCGTAGCCCTGCACGACGGCGTTCACGCCGACGCGGCCGTTCAGTACGGCGATCGAGACGGCGGACGCCGAGATCTCAATGGCGGCCTCGAGCGGCGGCGTCGCGAGCAGTGAAGTGAGCAGGCTCATTCGACGAACGTCACCTTGTTGATCTCACGGAGCGTCGTCAGGCCGGTGAACACCTTCTCGACCGCCGATTCTCTCAGGAAGCGCATGCCTTCCTCGTGAGCGGCCTTCTTGATGTCCGACGCCGGGCGCCTCTCGAGAATCATTTCTCGAATGCGATCCGACAGGTCGAGGAGCTCGCAGATCGCCGTGCGCCCCTTGAAGCCGGTCCCGCCGCATTCCACGCATCCGGCGCCTTCGTAGAACCGGCCTGTCTGCGCCAGCTCCTCCGGCAGGCCGGCCTCATTGAGCGCCTTGGCGTCCACACGAGCCGGCCGCCGGCAGTGCGTGCAGATCAGCCGCACCAGCCGCTGCGCCATCACGCAGTTCAGGGCCGAAACGAACTGGTACGGCTCCACGCCCATGTTCAGAAACCGCCCGAGCACGTCCACGACGTTGTTGGCGTGCACGGTGGTGAACACGAGGTGCCCGGTCAGCGCCGACTGGATGGCAATCTGGGCGGTCTCCGGATCTCGAATCTCGCCGACCATGATCTTGTCGGGGTCGTGCCGCAGGATGGACCGCAGTCCGCGCGCGAAGGTGAGCCCCTTCTTCTCGTTGATCGGGATCTGGGTGATGCCCCGCAGCTGATACTCGACCGGGTCCTCGATGGTGACGATCTTGTCCTCGACGGACTTGATCTCCGACAACGCCGCATAGAGCGTCGTCGTCTTGCCGGAGCCGGTCGGCCCGGTCACCAGGACCATGCCGTACGGCTCGCGGATGTACTTCCGGAAGCGCCGAAGCTCCTGCTCCGGGAAACCGAGGATGTCGAGCTTCAGCTCGGTGAACTTCTCGCTGATCGATTCCTTGTCGAGGATGCGGATCACGGCGTCCTCGCCGTGGACGCTCGGCATGATCGACACGCGGAAGTCGATCGTCTTGCCGGGCATCCGGACCTTGAAACGCCCGTCCTGCGGCACGCGCTTCTCGGCGATGTCCAGTTCGGCCATCACCTTCACGCGCGAGATGATCGAGCTGTGGAACTGTTTGCCAATCGGACGCATGGCCGGCTGGAGGACGCCGTCGATGCGGTACTTCACGTGCACCGCGTCGTCACCGGTCTCGATGTGGATGTCGCTCGCCCGGCGCTGGATGGCAGTGTAGATCGTCGAGTCCACCAGCTTGATGATCGGGCTGATGTCGCTCGTCAGCCGCTCGACCGTCAGGCTCTCCTCGCCGGTGTCGTCTTCCTTCAGCACCTGGAGCTCGAAGCCCTCGCTCGCCTCTTCGAGGACGCGCTGCGAGCTCTCGCTCTTCTTGAGGATGGACTGGATGGCCGACGGCACGCCGACGGTGACGCGGATGGGCGTCCGCAGGATGACGCCAAGCTCGTCGATCATCGGGAGGTCGGTCGGATCCGAGACGACGATGACGAGCGCCTTGCCCTCGCGCCGGTGCGGAACGAATCCGTACCGGAGCATCAGATCGGCCGGAATCGACCGGAAGAGATCCTGGTCGATCCGGAACTCCTTCATGTCCACGAATTCCAGCCGGTAGCGCGCGGCCAGCGCCTGCGCGCGCGTGACCTCCTCGGGAAGGTCCGGGTCCGGAACGGGCAGCGGGTTCGTTTTGACCGTCGCCATCAGAGAGACACCAGCGAGCTCAGCTCGAAGAGCGGCATGTAGAGAGCGAGCACGACGCCGGCGATGATGACGCCCATGCCGACCAGCAGCGCAGGCTCGATCATGGTGATGAATCGCCCGACTTCGGTATCGACTTCCTCGTCGTAGAAGTCGGCGAGGCTGTTGAGCATCTCCTGCAGGGCGCCGGTTGACTCACCCACTTCTATCATCTTTACGGCGACGTCGGGGAATGCCGCCCGCTCGCGCAGGGCGGCGGCGAACCCCTGCCCTTCCTGCACGCGAACCCGTACCGTGTCGAGCTCGCGCGCCAGATGGCGATTCGAGATCGCCCGCACGCTGATCTCGAGCGCGTTGACCAGCGGGATACCACCGCCGAGGAGCGTCGACAGCGTGCGCCCGAGCTGCGACATGTAGAACTTGAGCGCGGTCGTGCCGACCCACGGCACGTCGAGCAGCCAGCGGTGCATGCGCTCGCGCTGCTCCGGCAGCCGCAGCCACGACATCGACAGGACGACCAGCGCCACGACCCCGCCGAGGATGAGGCCGATGTGATTGGTGATCGTGTTGGAGAAGGTGACGATGACGCGGGTCAACAGCGGCAGCGGCGCCTCGAAGTTTGCGTAGAATTCCGAGAAGGCCGGCACCACCTTCAGGACGATGATCGAGACGAGGACGATCATCATCGCGATCAGAATCGCCGGGTAGATCATCGCCGAAATCGTCCGCCGCCGTACCGCGGTGATGATCTTCTCGTAGCTGACGTAACGGCGAATCACGGTGTCGAGATTGCCGCTCCGCTCGCCCGCCACCAGCGACGCCGAATAGACCGGCGGAAAGAGCGACTGGTGCTCGGCGAAGGCGTCCGAGAGCGCCACACCCCCCTTGACCTTGTCGTGAACGCTGTCCAGGACGGTCTTGAACGTCCGGTTCGGGACGCGCTGCCGCAGGATGTCCAGGGACTGGACCAGAGGCATCCCGGCCTTGAGCAGGGTCGCCAGTTCCTGGTTGAACACGAGGAACTCGTGGCTCTTGATCCGCTGCCGCCCCCGGCCGAAGGACAGCGACAGCCCCGCCCGACGAAGGGAAAGGACGTACAGCCCCTTTTCCTCCAATTCACGGCGCAGAAGCGCCTCGCTGTCGGCGACGTAAAGGCCTTCTACGATCTCACCGGCAGGCGTGCCGAGTCGACAGCGGAACTCCATCGTGTCAGTTTAGACCCGCACCCTACTATTTCGGCTCAACATAGGCACGGAATACCCGCACCCCCAGTTGCCGGGTGTCACCGCTCTTCAGGGCCTCCAGCTTGGCCGGGACGAATGTCTTGTCACTTACGACTGCAAGGTCGACGGTTTGGCCGTCGCCCAACTGGCTCTGGGTCAGTGAAATCCTGCGCAACTCGGCGGGACCGGTTGCCAGCCGGAACGTGTCTACCACCGAGTCGCCGAGCTTGACCTGGATGGTTTGTGGCTCTTCCACGAACGCGGGCGCCGGCTGGTCGGCCTGGATGACCACGACGACGTCCCGCTTCGGGTTCGGGAACGAGAGCCTCCCCGACTTCATCGACCATCGCCATTGGACTCCGGACGTCTTGACCGATTCGGGAGAATGCCACCCCTCCCGAAACGACACCGGGTAGGGATCGTCCAGATCGGTCAAAGTGAACGATCCAACCGTGACCGCCCGTGGCTCGAAGAGCTCTCCGGCGATTGGCACCCGTTCGTTGCTCGAAGGCAGGTAGAGGCCCACGACCACCTTCATGTCGCCACGGTAGTCGGCCGTCGGAGGAAACGCCGTGTGTGAATACTCCACCGTCGACCCCGCCTTCCATTCACGCGTCGGGGTTGGCGGTGGGTGATCCGCGGCACCAATCATCTTGCCCTTGTCGTCGATGAAGTGCACGAAGACGACGTAATCCGCGGTGAACGCGGGCGCGTCCGGCGACACCGCGAAGCGCAGCGCGAACTCGAACGGCCTCCCCGCGGTCACCTTCGGGGAACTCAAGCTGAACGAAGGCGTAACCACGGGCTTGGCGGCGTCGAGCTCAGGGCCCGAACAGCCCGCGATCAGTCCGGCGACGAGCACCGTACACACGGAGTATCTCGGCATCGCGGGAATGATACTATCTCCCCCGCATGTCATCCGATGCGCTCGGCATGGTGGAGACCCGCGGCCTGATCGGATCTGTCGAGGCGGCCGATGCCATGGTGAAGACCGCCAACGTCGTGCTGGTCGGCAAGGAGTACATAGGCGCCGGCTACGTCACGGTGCTGGTCCGGGGAGACGTGGGGGCCGTCAAGGCGGCCACCGACGCGGGCGCGGCCGCGGCCCGACGCGTGGGCGAGCTCGTCTCGGTACACGTGATCCCGCGACCACACACCGAGGTCGAGCGCATTCTTCCCAAGCCATAGCCGCGATCGCGGAGTGTGCAGATGGCTGTCCAGGACGCAGCACCCCATACCGACAAAGATCTTGCGTCCATAGCCGAGTCGCGGGCGCTGGCCCGCGCGGCCAGGCAAGCGCAGCCGTTACTCGCAGAGTTCAGCCAGGAACAGATCGACTCGATCGTCACCGCCATGGCCGACGCGGCCACGCGGGAAGCGGAAGCGCTCGCACAGCTCGCCGTTGACGAGACGGGCTACGGCGTCGTGGCGGACAAGGTTCAGAAGAACCTCTTTTCGTCCCGCCAGGTCTACGAGTTCATCAAGCCGCTCAAGACGGTCGGCGTCGTCAATCGGATCGACGATCGGAAGATCGTCGAGATCGCCGAGCCTTTCGGCGTCGTCGCGGCCATCGTGCCGTCTACCAATCCAACCTCGACGGCGATCTACAAAGTGCTGATTGCACTCAAGGCGCGCTGCCCTATCGTGATCAGTCCGCACCCGTCCGCTGCCAGGTGCATCACGAGGACTGTCGAAATCATGTCGGAAGCCGCGTCGCGCGCCGGTGCGCCGGCCGGCAGCATCGGCTGGATGAAGACCGTTACTCTCGAGGGCACGCAGGAGCTCATGAAGCACCGCGACGTGGCCGTGATTCTGGCGACCGGCGGCATGGGCCTCGTCCGCGCCGCGTACAGCGCCGGAAAGCCCGCTTACGGCGTCGGACCGGGCAACGCTCCCTGCTACATAGAACGGTCAGCCGATCTCGGCAAGGCGGCACGCGACATCGTGCTGGGCAAGACGTTCGACAACGGCGTGCTGTGCTCGTCGCCCAACTCGGTCGTGGTCGATGAGTCCGTCGCCGCCGAAGCCCGGCGGCAGTTCGAGGCGCAAGGCGCGTACTTCATGAACGACGCAGAGAGTGATGCGCTCGCCAAGCAGCTCGTCACGCCCCAGCGGCTGCCCAACCCTGCCCTGGTGGGAAAGTCCGCAGCTCTGATTGCGGAAAAGGTCGGCCTCAAAGTCCCCGCGGGCACGACCGTGCTCATCGCCCCCTTGATGGGCGTCGGACGCGATTACCCGCTTTCGATAGAGAAGCTGTGCCCCATCCTTTCCTGGTACGTGGTCGCGGACTGGCGCGCAGGCTGCGAGCGGTGCATCCAGATCCTCCGCTACGGCGGGATGGGGCATACGATGTCGATACACTCGAAGAACGAGGAGGTCATCCTCGAGTTCGGGCTGAAGAAGCCGGCGTTTCGGATCTGCGTCAATACCCCCACTACGCACGGCTCCATCGGGCTGACGACGGGGCTTGACCCCGCAATGACGCTCGGCTGCGGCGGCTGGGGAGGAAACATCACCTCGGACAACATCTCCCCGCGTCATCTGCTCAATATCAAGCGGCTCGCCTACGAACTGCGTCCAGCGACCCGCGCAACGGCTGACGTTGGCTCAGCGGCGGCGAAGGGCGGCCAGTCCTTACCGGCCGCGCCCGCCCGGCGGCCGATCGAGGGCATCCCCGCCGAGGCGCTTTCGAGCAGGATCGACGCGTTCCTCTCGTCGCGCGGCTTCCGGCCAGCCCAGCAACGGGAGGCCGCCGCCACCGGCGCCAAGAAAAACGAGCCAGTAGCCGATACTCCGGAAGCGTTCATCTGTGAGGACGACGTGCGGGCCGCGATGCAGTCGGGGCGAAAGCTGCTGGTCGGGGAACGGACGATCGTGACGCCTGCCGCGAGAGATCTCGGCGAGTCGGCGAGAGTCTTCGTGAACGCAGGCTGGCCCCATTGATCAGTGATGCAAACTTCTGCGCGCGAATGCCCGTCCAAAGGGGTCGTGGCTTTGACCCTCCGATCGAGCGGATGCTAGAGTACCGAATGCTCACCCCGAGCCGCGCGTTGACCGTGGTTTGCGTGTTGGGAGTGCTGGCGACCGGCTGCGGAAAGCGCTTCGCACCTGCCGGCGTGAGCGAGATTCCATCCGCGGAGGCGGTACCAAGCCCAGCCGCAGTCACACCGCCGCTCGACGCCGAGCCGGCCCCGTCCCCTGAGCCTGTCACCCCGGCGCAGCAGGCTCAGGCCGAGCCCTCCGAAACCAAGGAAGCGGAAGCGCAGGCAGATCCGAATTTCAAGGAGAAGGCGCCTGAGCCGGCGCCGATCGACGAACTGCTCGCTATCTCGACCGTCGAGACGCCGCCTCCCACGCCGAAGACCGAGAAGTCGGTCGCCGACGACCTGCAGACCATCGTTCACGACATCGACATTCCGCAGAACGCCCGCGTCCTGCGCTATGTCGAGCTGTTCTCCGGGAAGCTGAAGGGCTATCTCGAAGAAGGCCTTGGCCGAGGCGCCCAGTATCTCCCGATGATTCAGGACGTGTTCAGGGCCGAGGGTCTCCCGCTGGATCTGGCTTATGTGCCGCTGATTGAGAGCGCGTTCAAGCCGACCGCGCTGTCCCGCGCGAAGGCCAAGGGAATCTGGCAGTTCATGCGCGGCACCGCGCTCGAGAACGGGCTCACTCACGATTGGTACATCGACGAGCGCGCCGATCCGGAGAAAGCGACGCGTGCGGCAGCGAGGTACCTCAAGACGCTGCACGGCATGTTCGACGACTGGCACCTGGCGCTCGCGTCCTACAACGGCGGGCCCGGCCGCATCCAGCGCGCCATGAAGCGATCGGGACGCGACGACTTCTGGAAGCTGTCGGCGAACAGCCGCTATTTACCGCGTGAAACGCGAGACTACGTGCCGCTGATTCTGGCCGCGATCGTCGTTGCCCGGAATCCGGGTCACTACGGTTTGAACATCGCGCCCATCGACGTGCGGCCCTTCGACACCGTGTCGGTCGCGGCCGCCGTAGACCTCAGGCGCGTGGCTGAATGGGCCGAGGTGACGGTGGCCGAGCTCCAGGATCTCAATCCCGAGCTGCGCCGCTGGACGACGCCGGTGCGCGCGACGGTGTACGAGTTGAAGGTCCCGCAAGGAACGGCGGACGCAATCAATGGCAGACTGGCGCTGCTTGCCGACGAAGGCGCTCCCTTCACGCGTTACTCGGTGAAGAAGGGGGAGACCATCCAGGGGATTGCGAAGAAGCTCAAGGTGACGCGCTCGGATCTGGCCGAGGCGAACTACCTGTCCACGCGGGCCAGGCTGTCAACCGGCCAGCAGCTCATCGTCCCACGCGCGCCGGCTCTGACCGCTCGGGCCTCGAGCCCGGCCGATCGGCCCCAGCCCGCAGCCACGCCAGACGTCGTCCTGGCCAGCCGCAGCATCGGCGTCGAGAAGGCAGAGCGTCCCGCGCCAGCCAGCACGATGCATCGCGTCAAGCGCGGCGAGACGCTGTTCTCGATTGCGAAGCGGTACGGGACGACCGTGACGCTCCTCAAGGAATGGAACGGCCTCCGCGGCAACGTCATTCAGATCGGCCAGCGGCTGATCGTCGGCGCCTACTCCACGAACTGAACATCCCTGCTTCGACGAATCTGCGTACCTCGCCGGCGTGAGGCGCTGGAATTTCTGCGAGTTTCCCCGCCCCGCCCGGTGCCGCGGCCACAATTCTCGAATGATTCCGCGCTGAGCCGGTTCTTGCACTGATCGGCGGGCATCGTGCTCGCGTGCCTGCGGAGTGCCGCCGTCTTCGGCGTGGAGGCCTACCCGGTCCACATCGAGGTGGACGTCGCCTTCGGACTTCCCCACTTCTCGATGGTGGGACTGCCCGATGCGACCGTTCGCGAGAGCCGCGATCGCGTGCGATCGGCCATCCGGAATTCAGGGTTCGAATTTCCTCCTCATCGCATCACGGTGAACCTGGCGCCGGCCGACGTGCGCAAGGCGGGTTCGTCTTTCGATCTTCCGATCGCCCTCGGCCTGCTGGCCACCTCCGGGCCTCTTCAGCGGCGCGCCGTTGACGACACGGTCATCGTCGGCGAGTTGTCGCTCGACGGCGCGATCAACGGCATCAGGGGCGTGCTTCCGATCGCGGTGGGGGCGCGCCGGCTTGGCGTGAAGCGGCTCCTGCTTCCCCCGCAGAACGCGGCGGAAGCGTCGGTCGTCGAGGGGCTCGACGTCTGCATCGCGAGGTCGCTGCCAGAGGCGGTTGACGCGCTCAACCGGCCGGACGAGGCGCAGCGGGCCACGTCAGAACCGGCCGCGGCCGTACTGCCACACGTCAACGACGGCGACCTGTCGGAGGTGCGGGGGCAACTCCTGGCGAGGCGCGCGCTCGAAATCGCGGCGGCCGGGGGGCACAACTTGTTGTTGACGGGCCCACCAGGCGCCGGCAAGACGATGATGGCCAGGCGGCTCGGGACGATTCTTCCGCCGCTCACCTTCGACGAAGCCCTCGAGTGCACGGCGATCCATTCGGTCGCGGGCACGCTGCCCTCGGGGACTGGCCTGCTCGTCGATCGTCCTTTCAGAGCGCCGCATCACACCATCTCGCACGTCGCGTTGGTAGGCGGCGGTGCCATCCCGCGGCCGGGAGAGATCTCCCTTGCTCACCACGGCGTCCTCTTCCTGGACGAGATGCCGGAATTCGATCGGCGCGTCCTCGAAGTGCTGCGGCAGCCGCTCGAAGAGGGGCGCGTGTCCATCGCGCGCGCGGCCCGCACCGCCGTCTTTCCCGCGCGGTTCGTGATGATCGGCGCCATGAATCCGTGTCCGTGCGGATTTGCCGGGGACGAGCGGCGCCCGTGCCGCTGTACGCCCGTTCAGGTCGCGAAATACCGCAACCGGTTGTCCGGCCCGCTGCGGGACCGGATCGATCTCCATGTGGAAGTTCCGGCGGTCCCGGTGGGCGTTATCACGGACACGGCGGCTGGCGAGCCCTCGGCATCAGTTCGTGAACGGGTGCTCTCGGCGCGCCGCCTGCAGCACACCCGCTACGGACCGGACGGGCCGCGGACCAACGCGGCACTCGCCGGATCCCGCATTACGGCAATCTGCCGCCCCGACGCGAAGGGACGGCAGTTGCTTCGGCGCGCCGTGGATCAACTGGGCTTGAGCGCCCGCGGGCACGATCGCGTCCTGAAAGTGGCGCGCACGGTCGCCGATCTCTCCGGCGCCGACGAGGTCGGATGTGACCACGTCGCCGAGGCATTGCAATACCGATTGGTGGAACACGGGCTGGGTGCAGAGGCTTAGGTGAAGTATGAACGTCGTAGTCGGTCGTCGGGAATTCCTCGGTTCAGCTGCCATCGTCGGCGTCGGTTCGATGACCGCCGGGCCGCTGCTCGTGGAGGGCGCAGGTAAGCACTCTCACCACACGGGAGGTCACATCGAACAGGAGCTCGTGGATCAGTTGCGCACCAGCCTCCGCGGCATGCAGGGCGCAAGGCCGGCCGAGGGCGCGCGTCAGTTGGCGTCCACACTGCGCCTTGCTGCTGCGCACTTCAAGGAGAAGGAGATAGATGCAGACCTGAAGGCGTTTCTCCATTCAACGATCCGGAACGAAGGGCGTGAGAGCCTTCTGCGGCGGCAGATCGACAAGCGTATGCTTGCGGCCGAGATGCAGAAGCTCGGTGTGACAGCGCCGCTTGATCTCGGACCGGTCGACCACGCGATGCGCGAGAAGGCGCTGGACATGCTCCTGACAACGGGACTTACTCCGCTGATGACCCGTGTGGCCGACACGCTCGATCGACGAAGCGAGACGCTCGACCGTCGGGAGACGATCAGACTGAGCAGCGCTCAGGAACCAGAGCAGCCGGCGTGTCCCGACCTGAGCAGCCTGCTGTCGATCATGGACATGACGCTGCTCGTTGCGTGCCTGTTCATGCAGCTGGCCTGTGTCGTTGTCAGCGCAATGTGGTTTGGGCTCAACCTCAGTCTGCTCATTGCCTGTTGGGGAGGATAGGGATGAAGGAGAAGGGACTCGTGGTGTTCAACGTTCTCACGGGATCGGCGGTCATCGCGGTCTTCTTCTTCTCCTATTCCCGGCACCTTCAGGCGCCGGCCTTCGCCTGGGTGCTGCTGTACCTCCTGGGAGTGGGCCTTCCGACACTGTGGTCCTATCGGATGGCGCGGGCGCTCTGCGCGCTCAACGTGTCGCTTCCAAGCGAACTTCAGTGGGCGCCGTACTACCCGGTTCTGGCCGTGGTCATCACACTGATCGGTGTCCTTGGTCTCATTCGCGAGGCCGTGCTCTTTCGCTGATGCCCCGGGGGTGCTCACGTGCACCCCCGGGTACGTCATCCTTGTGGGCTTCTGCGTCTCGCCTCGTACAGGCTGCGCGCCGCCATCACGCTCACGATGATCGCGCCGCCTGCGATGGTCCACCCGCCGGGGTCCTCGCCTCGCAGCAACCAGGTCCATGCGGGGTTGAGCACCGGTTCGATGAGTAGCAGGATCGACACTTCGAGCGCCGGGAGGCGTCTGAGCGCCAGCGTCAGGAACACGTACGCGAGGCCTATCTGTGCCACGCCGAGATACACGACCGTCGTCCAGTCCGAGGGAGAGGCGGCAGGATACGGCCATGCGAATGGCAGGGCGACAATCGACGCGATGGCGTTGCCGATGAAGGCCGCCGTCAGGCCTGCGCCAGTGCGGGATGGGTCGCGCTCGACATACCGCAATGCAGCGAGCGTCAACGCCCACGTCACGCTGCACGTGAGAGCGAGCAGGTTGCCGAGGTCCGGATCCGGGGCCGTCAGCGTGGCCGGGGGTTGTCCATGAAAGCAGAGGAGCACGCCGGCCGCGACGAAGACCAGCGACAGCACGTCCCGCCCGGTGATTCGCTCACCGAGCACCGACGGTCCCAGCAGGAGCAGATAAATCGGCGCCGTGGCCTGAAGAAAGATCGCGTTGGCCGCCGTCGTGAATTTCGTGGAAAGCACGAAGAGCGTCACCGTGGCGGAGTACACGACTCCGGCCCCGGCGACGTGCGGAGACCAGATGAGCCGGCCCTTCGCGAACAACAGCAGCACCAGCGCAGCAATACCCGACCGCAGTGCGGAGACCTGCAGCCCGCTGAACGCCTCGACCTTGATTCCTGCGCCCCCGGTCGAGAACAGGATTGCCGCCAACACGGCCATGAGACGGGCGCCGCTTACCGAGTTCACGAAAGATTCCCGTTGTCGGACATTCGCCTGATGATCGCTCACGACTTCTGTCGTTGAGGACGCTTTTCTTCCTGTGATAGGCTCGGGATGTCGGGCCCTCCCCCCGTCGTTTGTCAGCATCCGATAGTAC
>DASTDQ010000430.1:0-2067 GCA_035710305.1 Vicinamibacterales bacterium
TTGGCGTCCTTCAGGTACTTGACGATGTCCTTGGCCTTCTCGGTGGGGATCCCCTGCTGCAGCGAGATCTCCTGGCGCACGGTGCCGCTCGCCGCGCCGGTGGCCGGGCCCCTCGTCAAATTCCTCACGGGCACGTTGCGCCGCACGAGCCGCGTCTGCACGATTTCCCAGAGCGAGTTCAGCTTGAACTCGTCGTCGGCGACGAGCACGAGCCGTGACTCGTTCGGATCGAACTCAATCGACGCTTTCGATCCCTTGAAGTCGTATCGCTGCGCCACTTCCTTGCGCGCCTGGTTGAGCGCGTTGTCCACTTCCTGCAGGTCCACGTTGGAAGTGATGTCGAACGAGCACTGCATCGCCATGTGCGCTCACATGTTAACTCGCTTCTCACCGGGACGCAGCTGTAATCCCATTGCGGATGCGACGAAGCCGGCGTCGAGGAAGAGTCGCGCCGCCGGATGCGTCGTCGCGGCCACGCCGTCGATGTCAGCGATCAGCAGACCCTGCCGCCCCTCGTCGCGCGAGCGCGACATTCGCACCAGCGCTCGTGCCGTTTCGCGCGTCATCGTCGATCGTGACGGTTCGGTCGCAGCGCCGAGCAGCAGAAGCTCGCGCTCGCCTCGACGCAGGTACGCGGCCGCGTGGCCGTCCACGAGGATCACCATCGAGCCCACCGTTCGTGTGGGACCGCGGCCTTTCGGTGTGACCCCCTTTGCGCCTGTCACGTGCGCGATCTCGTCGGCCCATCCCGCGGAAGGCCATTCCACGATCGCGCCGTACGGGCACACCGGGTCGGTGGCCGATACCATCACGACCTGTGGCGTCCGCACTGCCACACCTTCGGTTCCCTCGCCTGGCGCGTCGCGCAGGGAGCGCAGCAGATCGAGTGCGGCCGGCATCGCAAACTGCGCCCCTCCGAGCCCGGCCACGAAGTAGCCGCGGCGCACGCGTCCGGCTTCCTCCATGGCTTTCAGCACTTGGTACACGGCCGAAAAGCCCCCGACGACCGCCTCGGATGCCGCGGTCTCGCGCGTGACGATGCCGTGACGAGCGAGGAGCTGATGGGACAGGGCCGAACTCCACTCGGTGGCCGACCGCGAAGGGCCCGGCGCATGTACGAGCGCCCACCGCCCCTCCGCAGTGGGCGGCACCTGGCGGCGGGATCGAAACGCCGTGCGTCTCATCCGGCGCGCGGGCGCCGCCGAGTTCCCGACGAGCGCACGCAGTGCGTGCAGCGTGTCGTTGGTGACGAGGCCCTTCCACACCAGATCCCAGAGCGCATCAACCGTCTCGCCGGGAAACCCTCCGCCGGTTCCTTCGTGGACGGCGCCGAAGAACGACGCACCGTGCGATCGAAGGTAGGTCAGGATGTCGCCCGCTCGCCCTTCGATGGTGGCAGGAGAGCCAGACGGTCCCAGTCGTGCAAAGTGGTCCGTCAGGTACAGCGCGATGCGGCCGTCGCGATCCCCGAGCGGCTCGACGCCGGACCACACGACTTCGCCCGCCGCGATGAGCGTGTCCAGCATCCCGGGCTCGTAATCGGCGACGCGCGCGCTCAGCACGTCCCGCTCGAGCACCGAGAAGGGCAGTGGCGCGCCTTGCAGTTGCTCGACCGCGTCGAGCAGCGCTTCGAGTCCCCTCCGCGCGGATCCGATCCCGTGCCACGACACCAGGAAGCGCCCCAGCGCGTCGGTCGGGACCGGCTCGACCTCGCGCCTCAACCGCGCGAGCGAACGGCTGCGGACTCGACGCAGGACCTCCGCGTCAACCCACTCGCGTTCGACGCCGCCTGGCCGGAACTCGCCCTGCATCAGCCGGCCCGACTCGGCCAGCCGCGCCAGCATCGCTTCGGCGATCGACTTGCCCAGGCCGTAGCGTGACGCCAGCATCTCGCTCGTGAACGGGCCGTGCGAGCGCGCGAATCGCGACGCGAGATCGCCGGGGGCGTCACGGACCGGCTCGAGCAGCGACCGCGGCAGCCCCCCCGGCAACGGCACGCCGAGTGCGTCGCGGTAGCGGGCGACGTCTTCCACCGCGACGAAGGCACGCCGTCCGGCAACCGGCAGC
>DASTDQ010000431.1:0-4516 GCA_035710305.1 Vicinamibacterales bacterium
TCCCGCGACCACGCCGAGATCGAGCAGGTCCACGGGCGCTTCGTCGTGCGCGACCGCGGATCCAAGTTCGGCACGTTCGTCAACGGCCAGCAGGTGACGGCGGAACACGCTCTCGCGCACGGCGACGTCATTCGACTCGGCCGCCTCGGACGCATCGAGCTGCGATTCCTCATCGACGACGAACCCCTGTCCAGCTCGGTCCTCGACTCGTCGATCATCGGCGGCTTCCAGCAGTTGAAGAAGCTCATCGAGGGCCTCCGCTCCGGCCGGGCGCTGGTGCTGGACGACGTGCTCGCGCTCGTCCTCGACGCGGCCATCGAGGTGACGGGGGCCGAACGCGGATTCATCATGCTGGCCAACGCAGCCGGGACGCTTGAATTCAAGCTCGCTCGAGGAGAGAACAAGGTCACGCTCGACGGCGCGCGCTTCGACATGAGCCGCAAGATCCCCGAGGAGGTGTTTGCGACCGGCCGCGATGCCGCCATCGATCTGCTCGAGGTGCCCGACGACCATGAGGGCACAATCGTTCACGGCATCCGATACGTGAGATGCGTGCCTCTCCGCGTCGTGCGGATCGTCGAACGCGCCGACATATCGATCGATTCGCGGCCGATCGGCGTGCTCTATCTCGACGGCCGGCAGAAGGCCACGCTGATGTCGCGCGCGGCGGCGGCCTCGTTGACGGCGTTAGCCAACGAGGCGGCGGACGCTATCGAGAGCGCGCGGCTCTGGAGGGAAGCCAGAGACAACGCCCGGATTGTCGAGGAGCTGCGCGTGGCGTTTCAGATCCAGCAGGCACTGCTTCCGCGCCCGACCAGGTCGGCCCCGTTCTTCGACGCGGTCGCCGCGTCGGTGCCGTGCCGCGAGATCGGGGGCGACTTCTTCGACTACATGGACCTGCCGGAGAACCGGTTCGGGTTCGCGCTCGGCGACGTAGCCGGTAAGGGCGTACCCGCGGCGCTGCTGGCCGCCGTCATCCAGGGCATCTTCGTCGGTCACCAGGCCTCGCACGACCCGGGCGTGATGATGGCGGCTGTCAACCGGAGCCTTTTGACGCGCGCGGTCGAAGCCAGGTTCGCCACCGCGTTTCTGGGCGTCCTCGACCCCGGCGGCACGCTGATCTACTGCAATGCTGGACACAGCCCGCCGTTTCTCTTCTCGTCCGCGGGGGTGCAGCGGCTCGCGGGCGGCGGCACCGTCCTCGGCGTCTTCGACGGCGCACGATACGAGTCGGTCGCCGTGCAGCTCCGGCAGGGCGACACGGTGATCGTCTTCAGCGACGGCGTGTCGGAAGCGCGAAGTCCGCTGGGCGAAGAGTTCGGCGACGACCGGATCTCGTCGACGCTCGCGCCGATCGTCGGGCAGCCCGTTCAGATAGTCCTGGATGCGCTTCTCGTCGCCGTCCGGGAATTCGCAGCCACGGTCCCGCAGAACGACGACATCACGGCTGTCGTGGTGCGGTACCGCGGCTGAGGCGCTCGTGTCGTCGTGGCCAGCTCGTGGTCTTCGTGTCGTCGTGGCGGTTCGTCAGACCCTCGTGGCAAGAAGGCGTTCGACGTCCTCCATCGCGGGCACGCTGTCGATCGCGCCCTCCTTCGTGCAGCCGAGCCCCGCGGCGGCGACCGCGAAGCGCAGGACGTCGGCGGGCTCCTGCCCTCGAAGCAGCGCGTAGATGAACGCGCCCCGGAAGATATCGCCGGCCCCCGTCGTATCGACGGAATCGACCTCGAAGGCGGGGACGTGATGGAGCCGATCGCCGTCGAGCAGCATCGCGCCGTCGGTTCCCAGCGTCACCGACAGCCACCCTTTTTTTCTCGCTCCCAGCTTTCTGAGCGCCTGTTCGGGGTCTGACTCGCCGGTGAGCGAGCTCAACACGTGCCACGAGCAGATCGGGACGCTCACCGACGCGACGAGATCCGCCGTCCGTCCCGTGACGCGATCGATGTCGCTCGTGACCAGAAGTCCCGCCGCGCGCGCCATGCGTGCCGCGGCGATCGAGGCGTCCTCGTCGAGGTCGTCCACGTGAAGCAGCCTCCCGCCGGTCACGATCGCGCGCGACACGTCGTCGGCGCCGAGCGCGAGCCGTACGTCGCGATGCCATACGACCGTCCGGTCGCCCGTCCGTTCGTCCACGATGATCACGGCGTGCCGGTTGGGCGCGTCGCGGATCAGGGCGTGCGTCGTATCCACGTGCCGCCCCGCGAGCGCGTCGCGGACCCGACGGCCGTTGTCGTCGCTGCCGAATGAACCCGCATACGCGGCACGCAGCCCGAAGGCCGCGCACGTGACGAGCGTGGTGGCCACCTGGCCGCCGCACGACACCCGGCTGCTGGACACCGAAAGCTTGGCGTTTGGCGCCGCCGCGCCGGGGACACGATAGACGACGTCCACCGAGTTTTCGCCGATGCCGACCACATCGAACGCAGCCACCGCGGACGAAGTCTACCAACCACTATCCACTGCCCCCTAACCCCTGCCCCCTGACCCCTGCCCCTGCCCCGGTTACACTGGTCGAGGAGGTGGCGATGGCCCTGGGCCGTGTCGCAGCTGCAATCGCGAGCGTCGTCCTGGTCGCGGTGTTGGTCTTCAGTCAGGGGACGGCGGTGCCCCGGGCTCAAGGCCCGGTCACCTTCAGCGAGCACGTCGCCCCGATCGTGTTCGCCAACTGCACGTCCTGCCACCGGCCCGGCGAAGCCGCCCCGTTTGCGCTCATGAGCTATCGCGATGCGCGCCCGCTGGCCAAGGCGATTGCCTCCGCCACCGCGTCGCGGGCGATGCCGCCCTGGAAGGCCGGCCCGGGCGACTACGCGTTCACCAACGCGCGCGCGCTGACCGACGAGCAGATCGCCGTCATCCAGCGCTGGGTCGCCGACGGCATGCTCGAGGGTGATCCCGCCCGCGTGCCGCCGCTGCCGCGATTCACCGAAGGGTGGCAGCTCGGCCGACCCGACCTCGCCGTCACGATGAGCGAACCGTTCGAAGTGCCGGCACGAGGCCCCGACCTCTATCGCAACTTCGTGGTGCCGCTCAACCTCGATCGCGACACGTGGGTCAGGGCCGTTGACTTCAGGCCGTCCGCGCGCAGCGTCGTGCATCACAGTCTCTTCTTCCTCGATGCCACGGGCGCCGCGCGCGAGCGCGACGCGGCAGATCCTCTGCCGGGGTTCCCCGGCGGGATGGGTGCCGGGCGCGTGGCGGGCGCCGGACGTGGGGGCGGTCTGGCGGCGTTGCTCGCCGGGCGTGGCGGCGGCGGCGATCGATCCGACGACCAGGTCGGCCGCGCAGGAGGAGGGCTCGGCGGCTGGGCGCTTGGCGGTCGAGCGCTCGAGCTTCCGGAGGGCCTCGCGTTCTTCGTCCCCAAGGGGTCCGACCTCATTCTCTCCACGCACTTCCATCCCTCGGGCAGCATTCAGCGCGAGCAGTCCACCGTCGGGTTGTACTTCGCGTCCGGGCCGCCAAAGCAGGCCTTCGGCACGATTCAACTCCCGCCCATCTTCGGCGTCCTCGAAGGGCTCGACATCCCCGCCGGCGAAGCCCGGTACGTGATCAAGGACTCGTTCGTGATCCCGGTTGACGTGCGTGCCTTCAGCGTGGGCGCTCACGCGCATTACCTGGGCAAGCAGATGAAGCTGACGGCGACGTTCCCCGACGGTACCGTCAAGACGCTCCTGCGGATCGACGACTGGGACTTCTCGTGGCAGGAGCGGTACGGCTTTCGCGACTTCGTGACGCTGCCCAAGGGGACGCGGCTCGACGCCGAGATCAGCTACGACAATTCGGCGGCGAACAAGAGAAACCCCAGCCGTCCGCCCGTGCGAGTCACGTGGGGCGAAGAGTCGAACGACGAGATGGGGAGCATCGGGCTCCAGGTCGTGGCCGCCAACCGCGGCAAGCTGCCCCAACTCCAGCAGGCGCTTGCGGAACACACCCGGCAGGCCGCTCTTTCTCGCCCGGGCCTCCGGCAGTTGCTGCAGCGGCGTGGGGCTCGAGGAGCGGGGGCCGGCTCGACGCGCTGAGCAGGGCCAGCTACAATGCCCGTTTGCGGCCCCGCCGCGTTCGGAGCGAGAGCGACATGAACACACCAGCCAGCCAGGGCGGACGACAGATTGTTATCACCGCCCCGCTGACAGAGATCATCGATCACGCCGGGTACTTCATTCAGATGAGCATGGCCTCGCTGCCCATGTGGCTCGAGGGGATTCTCAACCGGAAGTATCCCGACTGGCGCAAGGTCGAATACAACGGCGACGGCACGGCGCGTTACATGCCGGCGGGTGCCCGCGTCCTCGAGGCCTCGCTGCTGCGCAGGTATTCGGCCGACGATCTCGTGTGCTGCTATCCGGAAGACGTGGACAAGTTCCTCGGCCCGCGAACCCGCCTCGTCGCGATCTCGACGCACAATCCGCTCGGCGTGACGTTCGCGGCGGGCGTCTACACGTCGATCTTCGGTTCCTCGAAGCAGCCGATCAACTCGCACTACGCGCGCGAGATGTTCGCCCGGATCAAGGCGAACCCG
>DASTDQ010000432.1:0-5866 GCA_035710305.1 Vicinamibacterales bacterium
GTTGATCAGTGCACCGAGCCTTTCGAGCGCGGCGGGGGAGAGCCGCACGGACTCGGCCGCCGCGTTCTCCTCCAGGTGGTCGAGGCGCGTCGTACCGGGAATGGGAATGATGTCGGGACCTTGCGCCAGCACCCAGGCCAGCGCGGCCTGCGCCATCGTGCATCCGTTCTCGGCGGCAACCGCCGACAGCCCGTTCAGCAGCGCGAGGTTCCTGGCGAAGTGCTCGCCCTGGAAACGCGGCATTGCGAGCCGGATGTCCTTCGGCGGCAGCGTGGAGACGTCGCGCAGCTGACCGCCGAAGAAGCCTCGCGCCAGCGGGCTGAACGCCACAAAGGACACACCCAGCTCGCGGCACGTCTTCAGCACGGCGACCTCGGCGTTTCGCGTCCAGAGCGAATATTCGGTCTGCACCGCGGCGATTGGATGTACGGCATGCGCCTTTCGAAGTGTCGTGGCCGAGACTTCCGACAGGCCGATTGCCCGGACCTTGCCCTCGCGCACGAGGTCCGCGAGCGCCCCCACGCTTTCCTCGACCGGCAGTCGTTTGTCCCACCGGTGCAGGTAGTACAGGTCGATGACGTCGGTCCGCAGGCGGCCGAGGCTCTCCTCGCAGTGACGCCGGATCGCGTCCGGCCGGCCGTCGATCTCGCGCTGCCCCTGTTCGTTGCGGAACATGCCGCCCTTGGTGGCCAGGACGAAGGTTCGCGCGCGGCCGCCGAGCACGCGGCCGATGAGGCTTTCATTGGCTCCGAAGCCGTAGAGCGCTGCCGAGTCGATGTGCGTGTAACCGAGATCGAGCGCCTTCAGCAGCACGGCCGCCGCCGCTTCCGGATCGGGCGGGGTTCCGTATGCGTGAGACAGGCACATGCCGCCGAGCCCGATGGCTGAGGACTGGAACGGCCCCAGTTTCCGCGTGTGCATCCCGTCTACTTTATAGCGGCCGTCCCGGGCTCGGCGATCCGGCAAGCCACGCGGCGCCTTCCGCGTACAACAGTTCGACTGCCGGCCCGCGCAGGCCGGGAAGATCGGTCTTCACGCTGAAGCCGTTCCTCGACTGCAGATAGCCCAGGTGCCGGTAGCCTTCCGGGAAGCGCGCGAGATGCTCCGCGTCGAGCGACAGCCGCGCGGAGGGGTCCACCGGATCCAAGCGGTCCTTTTCGTAGATCGGCTGACGGCGGACGATGGCCCAGCGGCCGCGCTTTTCGAGGAAGTCGTAGAAGCGGCCCGTGCACACGACGTCCACGAGCACGCCGTCCACACTTGCGCGCTGGTTGATGGTCATCTTCGTCTGGGCGATCGCCCGGTTGGCGGCCACGTCGCAGGTGAAGCCGCCGAGAAAGTGCAGGATGCTGACGCCCCGATTGAATCCTTCCTTGCTGACCTCGATGAAGCGCCTGGCCGGGCCCTGAAACCAGGTTGCCGTCATCCATCCGTCCTCGTGCCACACGGTGGCGAAGCGATCCCAGTCGCCGGCGTCCCGCCAGAGCGCCCAGTTTTCGATGACCTCCCGGATCGCCGCGCTGTCTTGGTCGATAGCCAATCGAGGATCACCAGTGCTCTCTTGCCATGATCCGATTGCGCAGCACGCCGATTCCCTCGACCTCGGCCTCCACGACGTCGTTGTCGATCAGAAACTCCTGAGGCGTGCGTGCCATTCCAACCCCGTCCGGAGTACCGGTGGCGATGATATCGCCGGCCTCGAGGGTCAGCCCCTTGGAGATCCATTCGATGATGGCGTCAACCGGGAAGATCATCTGTGCCGTGCTTCCGTCCTGCTTCGACGCGCCGTTCACGCGCAGCTGGAGGCGCTTGGATTGCGGGTCGCCGAACTCGTCCGCGGTGACCAGGACCGGCCCCATGGGACAGAAGCCGTCGAGGCTCTTGCCCTTGAACCACTGCATGTGCTGCTGCTGCAGGTCGCGCGCGCTCAGGTCGTTGACGACCATGTAGCCGAAGACGTGCCGAAGCGCGTTGGCGCGCGGAATGTTACGCCCCGTCACGCCGATGACGAGCCCCAGCTCGACCTCCCAATCGACCTGCTGCGTGACGCTGCGCTCCACGAGAATGTCGTCGAAGGGCCCGGTCACGGTCGTGGGCGCCTTCGTGAAGATGACCGGCACGGTCGGGATCTTCACTTCCTGTCCGCGCGCCCTGGCCGCTTCTTCGGCATGAGCGATGTAGTTGCGCCCGAGGCAGAAGACGTTCTTGAGCGGACGTGGAATCGGCGCGTCCAGCGCGACGTCGTCGAGAGGACGAAAGGAGGCGTCTGGGGCTGCGTCCGTCAGCTCGCCCATCCGCTGCCAGGCTTCGGGGCCCTGTCGAATCAGGTCGAGCAGGCTCGTGGGAGCGGGCCCGCGCCACCCCGCCCCAATCACGGCCGCCGCGTCGACGATGCGGTCGCCGCGCACGACGCCCAGGCGAGGAGTGGGGTTGGAGAGGTCGGAAAACGTCGCGTATCTCATCGTGGGCGGGTCAGGTCCGCGCTTTCTCGGGCAGCTTCATCGTGAACGACAGCATCACGAACGTCAGCGTGGTGACGAGCGCGGGCGCCGCCGCCGCCCAGAACAGCTGCTGCTCCGTCCACTTCTGACCGATCAGTACACCGCCGATGTAGGGCCCGACGATGGCGCCGATGCGCCCGATGCCGAGGCCCCACCCTATGCCGGTCGACCGCAGCGACGTGGGGTAGTAGGTCGCCGAGAGCGCGTTGATGCCAGGCTGGCCGCCGATGACGCACCAGCCGGCAACGAACACGATCACGCCGAGCGCGGTCAGCGAGAGGCCCGGCTGCCCGATGAAGGCGATGCTCAGCGTCGCGACCGCAAATGTGCCGGTGAGCATCGGCATGAAGCCGCCGCGCGCGATCAGCCAGGCGAGGCCGAAGGCGCCGATCGTGCCGCCGGTCTGCAGCACCGCGCCGATGAGCACGGCCGTCCGCGTTTCGTAGCCCATGGCGTTGATGAGCAGCGGCAGCCAGCTGGTCACCGAGTACAGCACCAGCAGGTTCATGAAGTTGATGACCCACAGCAGGATCGTGGACGCGCCGCGTCCGTCCCGGAACAGGTGCACGAAGGGCGCGCCCTCGCGGTTTTGTTCCTGCGCGATCAATTGCGTCGAGTCGTCGACCTGCATGCGCGGATCCAGCTCCTTCAGCCAGCGCACGAGCGTGGGCCGGCTCCGCCGCCGCACCGCGAGGAACTGCAGCGACTCCGGCAGGCCCCAGAGCATCGCCAGCGCGACGACCAGCGGCACGGCGCCCCCGAAGACGAAGACCGACCGCCAGCCGAAGGCAGGAATCATCCAGGCGGCGACGAAGCCGCCGATCGCGGCGCCCGCCGTGAACCCGACCGTGATGCACATCATCAGCGTCACGCGCAGACGAGCCGGGCTGAACTCGCCGATGAGGGCCGTCGAGTTCGGGATGATGCACCCCATGCCGATGCCGGCGATGAACCGCAGCCAGAGAAGCTGGGTGACGTCCTGTGCCGTTGCCGTGGCCAGGCTCATCACGGCGAAGAACAAGGTCGCGCCGACCAGCACGGGCCGCCGGCCGATCTTGTCGGCCACGACGCTGAACACGAGCGAGCCGACCAGGACGCCGGCATTGGCGGCGGGGAAGACGTAGCGCAGCGCGTCCCTCCCGATCCCCCAGTCGGCGACGACGGCGGGCGCGACGTAGCTCATCGCCTGCACGTCGAAGCCGTCCATGATGAGCGAGGCCATCGTGAGGACGAAGACGCGCATGTGCAGCGGACCGATGGTGCTGTTGCCGAGCACGTCGCTGATGTTGATGGTGCCGGCCGTACGGGCGGACGTGGTCATCACGAGCTCCTGGACGCGCGGTCGCCGGCATAACTGTTATGCCAGTTCCCAGCCTTTTTGCCCCGCGAAGTATACTCGGCTACCGGCCCGGCGACCGCTGGCAAGGATCGTCCTCCAGTTGCCGTCGCCACCCCTCGGCCGGAAGCTGCGAAGCACGTCGCTCGGCGTCGGCCCTGCTCCGTGGCTGATGACCCGCGCCGACTGGATCGATTTGCATGCGCTTGTGCCGCTTCAACGAGGGGCGTCTTGGCGTCGTGGACGGCGCGATCCTCAGGGACGTGACCGCTGCGCTCGACGTCCTTCCGGATTGCCGGTACCCGTTTCCGTCGCACGACGTACTGATCGAGCAGCTCGATCGGGTGAGGGAGCGCGCCAGCGCGCTGGCGGATCGCGCGCCGTCGATACCCGTCGATCGCGCGACGCTGCTCAGTCCCGTCGCCAGTCCGGGCAAGATCGTCGCTGCGCCCCTCAACTACCGGAAGCACCTCGACGAGGTGCGCGACGACGTCGCGCTTCACCAGAACAATCCCGCCCGCGCGCAGACGGTTCAGACTGCCGGGCTCTTCCTCAAGGCAACCAGCTCTCTCGTTGGACCCGGCGAGGGCGTGGTGATTCGCAACACCGACCGGCGGACGGACCACGAAGTCGAGCTGGCCGTCGTGATCGGACGGCGCGCCAACCGGGTGTCGCGGCAGGAGGCGATGGCGCACGTGGCGGGCTACGCCATCGGGCTCGACATCTCGGTTCGCGGCCCCGAGGACCGCAGCTTCCGCAAGTCGCCGGACAGCTACAGCGTGCTGGGCCCGTGGCTCGTGACGGCCGACGAGGTGCCGGATCCTGGATCGCTCGACCTTCGAATCGACGTGAACGGCGAGACGCGCCAGCAGTCGAATACCCGGCACATGATTCTCTCCGTTGCCGAACTGATCGAGCTGGCGTCGTCGATGTACACGCTGCACCCTGGCGACGTCATCTTCACCGGCACACCGGAAGGCGTCAGCCCGATCGCGCCGGGCGACGCGATTGTCGCCACCATTGCCCGCATCGGCAGCATGTCGGTCACGGCGCGCGCCGACGTCGCCATGACCTGACGCAGGCGTCCGTCGAGGCCGGACGAGAGTAGGATCTGGCCATGGACGGGACGAGCACGACCTTCTTTACCAAGCCCGAGCTGACCCCCGAGCGGCGTGAGTTCTACGGCCGCCTCAGTGCCCGGAACGCGGCGCCGTTGTGGGAGGTGCTGGGCGCGATCATTCCGCCCGAGCCGCGTCCGCAGGCCGTGCCCGTCCTGTGGCACTACGACGAGGTGCGGCCGCTGCTGATGGAGGCGGGCGGCCTGCTGACGGAGAAGGAAGCCGAGCGCCGCGTGCTCGTCCTCGAGAACCCGGGGCTGCGCGGGCAGGCCAAGGTCACGGGAAGCCTGTACATCGGGTTGCAATTGATCCTGCCTGGCGAGGTCGCGCGCTGTCATCGCCACGTGACCTCCGCGCTCCGATTCGTCATCGAGGGTTCCGGGGCCTACACAGCCGTCGAAGGCGAGCGGACGACGATGCACCCGGGCGACTTCATCCTGACGCCCTCGTGGACCTATCACGATCACGGCAATCCTGGAGAGGTGCCCACCGTCTGGCTCGACGGCCTCGACATCCCGATCGTCAATCTGTTCGACACCAGCTTTGCCGAGCACTACCCGGGCGAGATCCAGCCGAACACCATCCCCAACGACGACTCGCTCGTGCGCTACGGCGCCAACATGCTGCCGGTGGACTTCTCGCCGGCGAGGCCCTCGTCGCCGATCTTCAACTACCCGTACGCGCGCAGCCGCGAGGCTCTCGACCGGCTGGGCCGGAACGGCGATCCTCACTCGTGCCACGGCATCAAGATGCGCTTCGTGAATCCCGCCACGGGCGGGTACACGATGCCCACGATCGCGGCCTTCATGCAGCTGCTGCCCTCGGGGTTCACCGGGCAGCCGTACCGGCAGACGGACGCGACGGTGTACGTGGTGGTCGAAGGTCAGGGCCGCACGCGCATTGGCGGCACC
>DASTDQ010000433.1:0-3150 GCA_035710305.1 Vicinamibacterales bacterium
CCGAGGCCCGCGTCGAAGGCCTCAACACAAGCGAGCAGTGGTGTAGGATGAGGGGCCGTTGACGTCACGAGGCCGGAAGCTCCGTATCCCCCTGTGAAAATTCACGAGTATCAAGCCAAGTCGGTCCTCGCGCGTTTTGGCGTCGCCGTGCCGCGCGGAGAGGTGGCGTTCACGCCGGCGGAAGCGGCCGAGATCGCGCGCCGCCTCGGCGGCGGCCCGGCCGTCGTCAAGGCGCAGATCCACGCCGGCGGACGAGGCAAGGGCGGAGGCGTCAAGCTCGCGAAGTCGCCCGAGGAAGTCGAGCAGCTCGCCACCCAGATGCTCGGGATGACGCTCGTGACGCATCAGACCGGCCCCGACGGACGCAAGGTCGGCCGGGTGCTCGTCGAAGAAGGCCTGCAGATCGACCGGGAGCTGTACCTGAGCATCGTCATCGATCGGGCGGCGGGCCGGCCCGTCGTCATCTGCAGCGCCGCAGGCGGAATGGACATCGAAGAGGTGGCCGCGCGGGAGCCGCAGAAGATCCTTCGCGAGCACATCGATCCAGCCACGGGCCTCGTCCCGTTCCAGTCGCGGAAGCTGGCGTTCGGCATGGGCCTCGGCTCGGGACCCGCCGCCAAGCTGGCGAAGCTCCTCGAGGCGGTGTTCAAGGCGTTCATCGACACCGATGCCTCGATGATCGAGATCAATCCGCTCATCCTGACGAAGAACGGCGATCTGCTGGCCCTCGACGCCAAGGTGACCTTCGACGACAACGCGCTCTACAGGCACGCCGACTTTCGCGACCTCAGGGACTTGTCGGAGGAGGATCCGCTCGAGGTCGAAGCATCGACCTTCTCGCTCAACTACATCCGCCTCGACGGCAACATCGGGTGCATGGTCAACGGGGCCGGGCTGGCCATGGCCACGATGGACATCATCAAGCTCGCGGGTGGAGAGCCGGCGAACTTCCTGGACGTCGGCGGCGGCGCAAACGCCGATCAGATCAAGAACGCGTTCCGGATCCTGATGGCCGACCGGAACGTCAAGGCCGTCCTGATCAACATCTTCGGTGGCATCCTGCGCTGCGACGTGCTGGCACAGGGGCTCATCGCGGCGGTGACCGAGCTGCACGTGCCCGTGCCGATCGTGATCCGTATGGAAGGCACTAACGTGGAGGAAGGCAAGCGCCTGCTCCGCGAGAGCGGCTTGAACTTCACGACGGCTGATTCCATGGGCGAGGCGGCGACGAAGGTCGTGGGCCTGGCCAGGGGATGACGTGGCGATTCTTCTCGATCGAAACACGCGGCTGATCGTTCAGGGCCTGACCGGGCGCGAGGGGACGTTTCACGCAAAGGCGGCGGCTGCGTACGGCACACGGGTCGTGGGAGGCGTGACACCCGGGAAAGGTGGCACGACGCACGAGGGCTGGCCGATCTTCAACGGGGTCCTCGACGCCGTCCGCGACACCGGCGCCAACGCCAGCGTCATCTTCGTGCCGCCGCAGTTTGCCGCCGACGCGATCATGGAGGCTGCCGACGCCGGCCTTCCGCTCGTCGTCTGCATTACGGAAGGCATTCCCACGATCGATATGATGAAGGCGATGGCCTTCCTGAAGGGGAAGACGACGCGCCTCGTCGGGCCGAACTGTCCCGGCGTGATTACCGCGGGGCAGGCGAAGGCCGGAATCATTCCCGGCCATATCTGCCGCGAGGGGCGAATCGGCATCGTGTCCAAGAGCGGAACGCTGACCTACGAGGCGATCCACCAGTTGTCCAGGCAGGGGATGGGACAGACTACCTGCATCGGCATCGGCGGTGACCCGCTGATCGGCACGAGCTTCATCGACGCGCTGCAGTTGTTCAAGGCCGACGCCGACACCGACGCCGTCGTCATGATCGGAGAGATCGGCGGGACCGCGGAGCAGGACGCCGCGGCCTATATCGCCCGCGAGTTCCGCAAGCCCGTCGTCGGGTTCATCGCGGGCCAGACGGCGCCACCGGGGCGGCGCATGGGACACGCCGGCGCCATCATCGCGGGGGGCCAGGGGACGGCGGCCGAGAAGATGGACGCGCTGTCCAGGGCGGGCGTCCACGTGGTGAAGAGTCCGGCGGACATGGGCGCGAAGATGCGCGAAGCGCTGGGACGCTAGGCGAGTAGGCGAGCAGGGGACTGAGGACATGGAACGAACACTGGCAATCATCAAGCCCGACGCCGTCAAGAGCCGGCGCGCGGGCCAGATCCTGGCCCGCATCGAGGCAGCCGGGTTCACCGTGCGCGCCATGCGCCTGCAGCACCTGACCAAGAGGGAGGCGGAAGGGTTCTACGCGGTTCACCGCGAGCGCCCCTTCTTCGGATCGCTGACCGATTTCATGTCCTCCGGCCCGTGCATCCTGCTCGCCCTCGAGGCGCCCGATGCGATCAAGAAGTGGCGTGCCACGATGGGAGCCACCGATCCGGGGAAGGCCGAGGCCGGAACCATCCGCAAGGAGTTTGGAACCTCGATCGAGCACAACGCGACGCACGGATCGGACGCGCCCGACACGGCGGCCTTCGAGCTGGGGTACTTCTTTCGCGGACTCGAAACCATCTAGCAAGGCATGGGTCGAGTGCTCATCATCGTCGGCCTGTTGATTGCCGCCGCCGGCGTGTTGATCTCGCTCGGCGTCCCGCTTGGACGGCTGCCGGGCGATTTCACCATTCGACGAGGCAACTTCACGTTCTATCTCCCGCTGGCCTCGTCGCTCCTGGCCAGCATCGTCCTGACGCTCGTCATGATGTTGTTCAGACGGTAGCCCGTAGCCTGTAGCCCGGAGAGACAGACTCAATGCCTTCGATCAAAGCCGACAGATGGATTCAGCGAATGGCCCTCGAGCACGGGATGATCGAGCCGTTCGAGGGCCGGCAGGTCCGGAAGGGCGTCATCTCCTACGGGTTGTCCTCATACGGCTACGACATCAGGGTCGCCGACGAGTTCAAGGTCTTCACCAACATCAACAACACGGTCGTGGACCCGAAGAACTTCGACGACCGGTCGTTCGTGGACATGAAGGCCGACGTCTGCATCATTCCGCCCAACTCCTTCGCGCTGGCCAAGACGGTGGAGTACTTCCGGATTCCGCGCGACGTGCTCACCGTGTGCGTGGGCAAATCGACGTATGCCCGTTGCGG
>DASTDQ010000434.1:0-7552 GCA_035710305.1 Vicinamibacterales bacterium
ACGAGGCTCGTCGGCACCGGGCGCCCGCCGAGGTTGTAACCCGACCACCACTGGACCAGCAGGAGCAGGTGCTCGATATGGTGGAAGAACTGGATGCCGAGCGCGATCGTCCACCATCGCCGGTCGGCCCCGCCCGTGAAACCAGTGCGCAGCACCCAGAGCCCCGCGAGCATCACGATGGCGTAGCCGTAGTGGAGCGTTTCGGACCGTATCACCCAGGGGAAGAAGTAGCCGACCACCCCGCGCGCCTCCGCAACCGGCCATCCAAGCGCGTAGATCTGGAACGCCTGCAGCAGGTGCTCGCCCCAGTGCGCCAGGACGATGGCTGTGAACAGACGCAGCGCCAGCTCGTGCCGCTCTCCGTTCAGCCTGGTGATGAAGGTCGCCGCTTCGCCTGGGTGCCTTACCGCGTGCGCAACGCTCACGTACGCCTCCCTCGACCGATCAGTATAGGAGCCACCCCGCCGGCCCCCAATCCTGTAAATGTACTATGGCAGGCCGGTCGGGCGCGCGGCCACAATCGGCGGGCGTGAAGGGCATCCGCCTCGCAATCACGGCGTTCACTCTCGTGCTCATGGCCGTGTCCGTCATGGGCTGGGCCTGGTGGAGCGGCGCGGACCAGCCGGCCGGGCAGGTGCTTGCCGGTCGCACGGTGCTGCTGCTGGGAGTGCTGGCGGGCATCGTGGGCCTCGTCGCGATCTGGAGGCGGTAAGCTCGTGGGGTGCCGTCGAAGATCAGCGCCGGCCTGATTCTGTTCAGAAGGCGATCGGGATCGATCGAAGTACTCCTCGCACATCCGGGCGGCCCTTTGTGGGCCGGCAAAGACGAGGGCGCGTGGACCATTCCGAAGGGCGAACCCGAGGATGGCGAGGACGTGCTGGCCGCCGCCCGGCGAGAGGTCGAGGAAGAGACCGGGGCACGGCCCGATGGCACGTTCATCGCTCTCGACCCCGTGCGGCAGCACTCCGGCAAGACGGTCTACGCGTGGGCCGTCGAGAGCGAGTTCGATCCCGCTGCCCTGCGGAGCAATCTCTTCGAAATGGAATGGCCGCCCCGCTCAGGCCGGCGCCAGTCGTTCCCTGAAGTCGATCGTGCCGAGTGGTTCACGATGGCGGTCGCCGGGCGGAAGATCCTGAGCGGCCAGGCGCCGCTGCTGCGACAGCTCGAAGAACGCGTCAGGATCACCGGACTCTGAAAATGACTCCCGACCCCATTTTTCAGGGCCGACGAACGCGCGGACTACTGCCCACCTGCTCATAGCGGAAGCCGTCCGACCGGCGATCGAGACGGCGGACGTACATCGTGTGAGGCAGCGTGCGGCCCGGGCTGCCGATCGCCAGCACGCGATCGCCGGGTTTCAGCGTGTCGGCGTTCATGCCCTCGGCGACGAGCTCGTGACGATTGTCGAGCTCGAGGCGCCACCGTCGCGGCGGCGCGTTCCCGTCGGCGACATCCACGATCACGAACGGATGCGGATTGACGAACTGGAACTCGGCGACCGTTCCTTCGATGGTCACCCGCTGGCTGCCATCGTAGACGCCCGCGATCGAGTGATGGGCAGACGCCGAGGCGCCGGCGAGCCCCACCGCCAGCACCAGTCCGGGGACCCGGCTCGTCATGGGACGATTATGCGCGTTTCACGCGACTCCCCGTACTACCGAATCACGATCGCGGCGCCGAAGGACCAGAAGTTGCCCATGACATTCTCGGCGATGCCCGTGTTGGTCTCGAGGTCTCCGAGCGCCACCACGTGCTGCGAGCCGAACACCTGTGCGCCGAACCGGCCGCGCATGCGCCATTCCCACCCAGTCCCGAGCCCGAGCGCAAAGGCCGTCGATCGCTGGGCCGTGTCGACGCCATCGATCGTCCCGAGCCAGTTGCGCAGGGAGGCCAGTCCCGACCCGGCCTTCAGGAAGAACCCGCGGGTCTGCCACGGCCGAAATTGGACCGCGGCCATGACGAACGACACGCTGATCGGCTCGCCCGTTTCGAGCGTGGTCGGGACGTAAAGGATTTCAGCTCCGACGTCGGTCCGGCGATTGAGCGACACGCCGGCGTTCAGCATGAAATTGCCTGAATGGATGTGGTCCTCCGCGGCGCAGTCCGTGCAATCACCGAGGAGCGATGTCGAGCCACCGCCGACGACGACCCACAGCCGCGACGGCAGCGCGGGATCCTGGGCGGCGGCGGCCGGAGCCGGGGCCTGTGCGTGAGCGAGCGCCGGCAGCAGGCAGAGCGGCAAGAGCGCCCACGACGCCAGCCGTCGTGCCATCCCTACGAGCCCCACGTCAGCGACAACCTGAACTGCGGATAGTGATACCTCGCGCGACTGTTCAGTGGATCCTGGTAGAACGTCTGGCGATCGAAGAACTCTCCCGCCGCGGCGATCCCGAGCCGGCCTCGAATGGGCACCATCAGGTCCGCCCTGAGGCGCTGGAGCAGGTGGTTGGCGCGAACGCCGTCCAGCACGTAAATGTGGTGCGCGTCGTACGCAAACGTGAAGAACGTGCGGCCATCGCGGCGCACGTCGATGAATCCGCCAAAGTTCGTTCCCGGGCCGTAGTCATAGAAACGAGGCTCCGTCGAGTGGCCGTCCTCGGAGGACGAGGGCGGCGACTCCGTTACGGGGACTCCTCCGAGCGGCAACGAGTCAACCGCGCCCAGGATGGTGAGGCCTCCCCAGCCGTTCGCCCAGAACGAGAAGCGGGAGGTCAATTGTCGTGAAAGGCCCGCGTGCAGCTCGACGGACTGCGCGCCGAACTGATAGGCGCTGTTCTTCAGATACTGATAGCCCTGGGCCACGTTCAACTGCACGCCGCCCTTCTGAAAGGGCTGCCCGAACAGCCGTCCGCGGACGCGCGCTTCGCTGATGAAGTTGCCGCCGCCGAAGTCGAGGCGCACGGCAAACGCGTCGAACGGCGTGCGGCTGACACCCTTCTCCAGGTCCCCGTACAACAGTGTCACCTCGATCAGCGGATCGACGGTGGACAAGACGCCGTCGGCGGTCGAGTCGCGCCAGAGCGCGCCGACCGACGTGACCGACGACAGCGCCGTCGGCACCATCTCGGGCGGCTTGTCGACCACGCGATTGGCGTCACCGGATGCAAAGCGGTTGAAGCCGGTCATCGGGTCGATCACCATGGCGGCAATCTCGCGCATCCTGCGCGGCTTGCCGGTGGCGCGCGTGTCGCGCACGAGCCAGGCCGCGCGGTGAAACATCTCGCCGAGCGCGATCCCGCCGAGCGTGGTGTTGATGAAATCGTTGAACGACGCCTGGCCGGTCTCGCCGAAGTACTCCCAGGTTCCGCTGCCGAACGCCGTCAGCGCCGACGATTCCCAGAAGTTGAGGCCGTTGGCCCGTCCGGTCGTGAAGTAGCTGTTTCCCTGATAGGGATGGCCGAACTGGTTGATGGAGAAGTCGTCGAGGTCCCAGTTCCAGCCGCGCTGCATGTTGTTCCACCACGTCGCGGGCGTGACCTGCGCGAGCTCCTTTCCCGGGATCATGTTGCCCGACCAGTAGATGACGTTGACGACCGTCGTCTGCAGAAACGCGGAGCCGAGGCGGCGGGGCGGGCAGCCGTCGCACGCGCGCCGAGGGTCCGGCAACGGGACGCCCTGCCTCTGATCTCCAGTTGTCTGGCTCGCATCGGCGGAGGCCTGCGCCGCTATTGCACGCGCCGCATCCTCGATCGAGACGAACGGCGGATTGACCAGCGGCTCCTGTGCAAGCACTTCAGTCGCACCAAGCACAAGAGCCAGAACGGGGGGGAAAAGGGCCCGAACCACGGGAACGGCTATGTTAGCAGACGGCACCGATGGCTTCGTGCCACAATCCCCCTGACTGCCGTGAAAGCCGCGCTCATCGTCCTGGCCGTCGCGTCGAGCGCACTGGTCGAGGCGCAGTGGTTGAACCAGCCGACTGCGGGAATTCCGCGCACGCCGGATGGCAAACCGAACCTCTCGGCTCCCGCGCCGCGCACGCCGGACGGAAGACCCGATCTGTCGGGCCTGTGGACCAAGATCTCGCCGAGGTACTCACGCAACATCGCCGCCGACCTGAAGCCGGACGAGATTCAGCCCTGGGCGCGGGCGCTGGTCGAAGAACGCCGCGAGAATCTCGGCAAGGACTACATGAACGTCCGCTGCGTGCCGCTCGGACCTGGATACGCCACCGCCGCCGACAGCACCGGCTCGGAAATGATCAAGATCGTGCAGACGCCTGGCTTGATCGTCATCCTCAATCCCGATCTCACCTACCGTCAGATCTTCCTCGACGGCCGCGCGCTCGAGCCCGATCCGAATCCCACGTGGATGGGGTACTCGGTTGGCCGCTGGGAGGGCGACACGCTGGTTGTCGAGAGCTTCGGCTTCAACGATCGCACGTGGCTCGACCACGACGGCCATCCTCACACCGAAGCGCTGCGCGTGACCGAACGTTACCGGCGGCGGAACTTCGGCCATCTCGACGTCGAGGTGACGATGTCGGATCCGAAGGCGTACTCGAGGCCGTGGACGGTCGCGGTGCGGGCCGAGATCGCCGCCGACACCGAGATGATCGAGTGGGTGTGCAACGAGGGCCGAAGTGGCCTGGAGCACTGGGTCGGCACCGCCTCGGACGAACGGAAAGGCGAAGTCGAAGTGGCCCCCGGGATTCTGTCGGGCTACGTCGGGACCTACGAGGAACAACCTCCCTTCTGGAGGACCGTCCCCCGAACGGTCCGCATCACGCTCTCGAACGGGCGCCTGGTGGCCAACATGGATGGCCGGGGAGACGTGGCGCTCGCCGCCTCGTCTCCCACCACGTTCTCGGGCCTCTACGGACTCGGGGTCGAGTTCATCGGGGGTGCATCCGGCGGCCTCTTCGTGAAGCACGTATCGGGCAACTACCGCTTCGCAAAACAATAGACTCGCCGCCACGACCGCTAACCACAGAGACGCAGAGCGCACAGAGGTTTTCCTGGGAAACATCAACTCCGTGTTCTCTGCGACTCTGTGGTTAACGTCCGTGGGCGGCGGAACTTGACTTGTATTTTAGTTTTATCTAAACTTACGGCGTCGGCATGGACACCGCGCTCCTTTCCACCCTCGCCTCCCCTCGCCGCCGCGAGATTCTGCGGCTGCTGTGGACGCGGGACCTCACCGCGGGTGAAGTCCACCAGGCGATGCCGGACGTGACGTTCGGCGCCGTGTCGCTGCAGCTCAAGGTGCTGCTCGAGGCGGGCCTCGTCGAGTGCCAGGCCGACCGCCAATACCGCGTATACCGCGTTCGACGCGAGGCGCTCGGCCCCGTGGCCTCGATGCTGGAGGAGATGTGGACCGACGCGCTCGCGCGCCTCAGGCTCAAGGCCGAGCTCGAGGCAGCCCGGCGCGGGCCGCGGCCGCGGCGCCGCCGGTCCCCGCGCTCCAGACGCTCTCGCACGAAGCCGGAGGACACATGATCGCACTCACCCATCGTCTCGATCGCACACTCGTCGTCCGCGCGGCGCGCGACACCGTGTTTCAGTACTTCACCGACACGCCGCGCTGGGCGTCCTGGTGGGGCGCGGGCTCGACGATCGACGCTCGCCCGGGCGGGCGGATGGTGATCCGGCATGCGAACGGCGTCGAAGTGTCGGGAGAAGTGCTCGAGGTCAGCCCACCCGAGCGCATCGTCTTCACCTACGGGTACGCCAACCAGCCGCAGATCCCGCCGGGAAGCTCCCGCGTGACGATTCGGCTCGACAGCCACCCGCAGGGAACTCTCCTTCAGCTCACGCACGAGTTCTCCGACGTGGCCCCGCGCGACGAGCACGTTCAGGGGTGGAGGTTCCAGTTGTCGCTGTTTGCCAACCTGATTGCCGACACGGCCAGTCGCGAGACCTCAGTGGTGGATCGGTGGTTTGCCGCGTGGGGCGAACCGGACGCCGGCGTCCGGGAGCGCGAGATCGACATGATCACGGCGCCGGCCGTCACGTTCGGCGACAAGTACAGCTGTCTCGACGGCGCCGACGACCTCAAGGCTCACCTCGCCGCCGTGCAGCGCTTCATGCCCGGAGTGCGCCTCGAACGTCGCGGTGCCGTCCGGTACTGCTTGTGGCACGCGCTGGCCGACTGGGCCGCTGTTGGCAAGGACGGTCAACAGCGCGGCAGCGGGACCAGCGTCTTCGTGCTCGACGCCAAAGGGCGAATCACGTCCGTGACCGGATTCTGGGCAGGATGAGATCGGGATCCGCGTAATATAGGGCGCGCCGGTTTCGCTGATACGCTCCAGTAAGTCCGTCAACGAGCGGAGGCCCCATGGCTGCACCGAATCGGACGTTGTCCCATCGCTTTACGCTGTGTGCGGTTGCCGCGCTGTGTCTCGTCACGAGCGCCGTTCAGGCGCAGTGGATCACCTACAAGGTTCCCGGGGTTCCCCGTACACCGGACGGCAAGGTCGACCTGACCGCGCCTGTACAAAGAACGCCGGATGGGAAACCCGACCTCTCCGGAACCTGGCACACGACGGGTGGGTATTTCGGCAACCTGGCGCGCGACCTGAAGCCGGGCGAGGTGCTCATGTTGCCGTGGGCCGAGGCCCAGGTGAAGGAGAACATCGCAAACCTGCACAAGAACGATCCGATGGTCGCGTGTCTTCCGCCCGGCGTCCCTCGCGTGAGCCTGGGCGGAAGCCGTGGCATGCCCCATCCCTTCAAGGTGGTGCAGACGCCGCTGCTCGTCGTCCTGCTGTACGAGACTTCCACCAACCAGACGTTCCGTCAGGTGTATCTCGACGGGCGCACGTTTCCAGCCGACCCGCAGCCGACCTGGCTGGGCTACTCGATTGGACGATGGGAAGGCGACACGCTGATCGTGGACACGACCGGATTCAACGGGCGCGCCTGGATCGATACGAGCTCAGGGCATCCGCAGACGGAGGCTGGGAAAGTGACCGAACGGTTTACGCGCCGCACCGTCGGCCGCATGGACATCGACATCACCATCGACGATCCCAAGGCCTATCTCAAGCCGTGGCATGCGAAGGTCCCCGTCGATCTGCTTCCCGACGCCGACCTGATCGAGACCTTCTGCGAGAACGAGCGGGATCTGCACCGCATGGACAGGACGCCGAAGTGAGGATGGCCGCGCCGTATCTGGCGCGGCCGGCGACCCGGGGTGTAGACGCTACCTGGGCAGCCCTCCGGTGAACCTGAGCATCCACCGCATGCATGTGTGTCCGAAGTCGGCGCCGGCACCGTACATCATCGGGCAGGCGCCGCCAATCACGCTGATGCCATGCTGACGGCAGTACTCGACGGCCTCGGGCGACACGCTCGTGCCCTTCCCCATGGATTGGTGCATCCACACGCGGGGGACACCGGCATCCCGGCAGTCGCGCACGATCCGCTGCGTCGTCTCGGGTCGCGTGACGATCACCACTCCGTCGACTCCGCCCGGGATGGATTGCAGGTCGGGGTAACAGCGATCACCCTCGAAAGTCTGCATATGAGGGTTCACGGCAAACACATCGTGCCCGCTCTTCTTCAAGCGGTTGTAGATCAGATTCCCGGTCGGGTGGTGGCCGTTGTCGCGC
>DASTDQ010000435.1:0-2901 GCA_035710305.1 Vicinamibacterales bacterium
GCCAGCCTCCGCATCAAGCGCTCGGTCATGGTTCCGAACGGCTCGTCGGTCGTCAGATACGTCCAGGTCGCGCCCCGCTGTCGTGGCTCGATCCCGTGAGTGGCCGCACGCTGGAGACGGACCGTGATCTCTTCGTCGATCGTCCGCGTGAGCTCCTGGAACATCTCGTGTACCGTGCGCAGATACTCGCGAAACGGGTTGCCGCCGCCGAGCGACACCCAGATGGTGCTCGCGCGAAGCTCGCTGACGACGGCCAGGTAATCCGACCAGAGCTCGTCGATCGTGTCGAGCGTGACCAGGCGATCGAGCTCCGAGGCTGAGGGCCCCGTCAGCACCTGCTGGCGGCGATCGGCAATCCGCTGCCGCTGTCCTTCGACGACCGTCTCGTACTTGCGGAGAAAGAGGCGGCAGCCAAGGCTCTGGCCCTCGGCCACGCGCTGAAGATGATCGCAGGAAGACAACGGTGTCCCGGGGCCGTCCGCGTATTTCATGAAGAGCGGATCCTGGAGCGACACGAAGAACTGCGAGCTGCCGGGATCGCCCTGCCGGCCGGCGCGTCCTCGCAGCTGTCGATCGATCCGGCTGCTCTCGTGCCGGTTGGTGCCAATCACGTGCAGGCCGCCGAGCTCGGCGACGCCGGCGCCGAGACGGATGTCGACGCCGCGGCCCGCCATGTTGGTCGAGATGGTGACCGCGCCCGCCTCGCCGGCGCGCGCCACGATGGCGGCCTCGGTCTCTTCATTGCGCGCGTTGAGCACCTGGTGAGGCACGTCGCGCAGGAGCGCGCTCAGCCGCTCCGATTCCTCGACCGATGACGTACCGACGAGAACGGGCTGCCTCGACTGACACCGGCGGCGAATCTCGTCGAGGACCGCGTCCTCCTTCTCGGCGCGAGTCGCGAACCCGCGATCCGAATCATCGTTTCTGATCACGGGACGATTCGGCGCGATCACTGCGACCTCGAGACCATAGAGCTCCCGGAACTCGGTCTCTTGCGCGGCCGCCGTTCCCGTCATCCCGCACACGGCGGGATAGAGCCCGATCAGGTTCTCCATCGTGATCGAGCCGAGCACGCGGCCCTGCCGGTGCCGCGTCACCTGCTCTTTCAGCTCGAGCGCCGTCTGCAGTCCCGCCGGCCAGCGACGGTCGCGCACGACGCGCCCCTTGAGCTCGTCGATGGACAGGACCATCGAGTCCTTCACCAGATAGTCCACGTCGCGGTGGAGCAGCCTGTGCGCATGCAGCGCGTCCTGAACGGCGGTCATGACAGAGAGATGTCCGGGGTCGTAGAGATTGCCGCAGGGCAGGAGCCGTTCGACTTCGGCGACGCCCTGGGGTGTGAGCGCGACGTTCCTCGCGATCTGATCGGACGTGAAGTGCGCGTGCGGGACCAGATGACGAACGACCCGATCGGCGTCCACCGCAGCGGCAGAGGGCTCCATCGTGCCGCCGGCGATGACGAGCGGAATCCTCGCTTCGTCCAGCAGGATCGAGTCGGCTTCGTCGATGACGGCCGCGGCGAACGGCCGCAGGACCTGCTCGCCGGGATGGAGCGCGAGTCCATCGCGCAGGTAGTCGAACCCCAGCTCGTTGGCGGATGCGTAGGTGATATCGCGCCGATACGCCGCCCGCCGTTCTTCGGCCGTCATTTCTTGCGTCACGGCTGCGACGGACAGGCCGAGCCAGTGGTAGGTCTTGCCCATCCATTCCGCATCGCGACGAGCGAGATAGTCGTTCGCCGTCAGCACGTGAACGCCCCCGCCGGCGCGCGCGTACCACGCAACTGCCGGGACCGCCGCCAGCGTCTTGCCCTCGCCGGTCTGCATCTCCACGATCCGTCCGTGTGTCAGCGCCAGAGCGCCTTCGAGCTGCGGGTCGAACATGTGCAGCCCGAGCACGCGCGACGCCACGACGGCCGTCACCGCCACGATCTCCGGCACGCGCGTGGCGCTCCGCGCTGCGCGCTTCAACGACTCGTCGTCCAGGCGCTCGAAGCCGTCACGAAGGGTCCTGACTTCGTCGATCTCCCGCGGCACAGGCTCCGCACGCGGTGTACACAGCGAACGCCACCATTCACGCATGGCCGACCTCCAGCGGGCGCGCGTGGCGCGCCCAGTCTTATGACAACAGTTGAAGAAATTCGACTGGAGCGATCAGGCCGAGGCTGGTGGCGGCCGCTGAAACAGCCAGCGTTCAACCGGGAACCGCCGGACGCTGACGGACCGGGGCGCCCGCGACGGGCCGGTGGGAGATGGTTGGGAGACTCGTTGTGAGAGAGGTCGCGTCTCGTGTTCGGCCTGCTCCGGCGCCTTCAGCCATTCGATGGAAACGACGAGGCGCAGCGATTGGAGCGACCTCGCAGGTCCCGCCGCCGCGCCTGCGAAGGCGAACACGACGACGGCCAGGGAGGCCAGGCCGAGGCGGCGGGTCACGAAGGACAGTATACGGCGACCGAGGAGACGATCGCGAAGCTGAAGGACAAGTAAGCGGTTGACACCCCCAAGGAAGACGCGTAGCGTGTCCCTCCAGAAAGGAGCACCCTCACTATGCGGTTCGCCTCCATCAAATACGTGTTCCTCCTCGCCCTTCTCGTGCTCACGTCTCTCTCGAACCCCTCGGCGCAACAGGCGTCACAGACGGGCCAGGGCCCATCCCTCGCATCCATCGGACCGATCGTGTTCGGTCCCGACGGCACGCTGTTCGCTGCCGACAGTCAGGGTGCGTCCATCTTCGCGCTGGATCTCGGTGCGCAGGCCAACACGGGCGCGGCCAACGCCAAGGGGCTCGACGCCCTCGACGAGAAGCTCGGCGCCTTGCTCGGTACCGCCGCGAAGGAGATCACAATCACTGATCTTGCGGTTCATCCGCGTACGCGAAACGCGTACGTCTCCGTCATGCGCG
>DASTDQ010000436.1:0-6654 GCA_035710305.1 Vicinamibacterales bacterium
CTCGACACCGGGCATGCGTTCCCCGCCACGCACGTCGGGGACTGCATGGATCTGATTCGCCGGAACTGCCGCAGTCTTCTCGTCGGAGTGATTGCGGAGCAACCGGCGCTGTTCGGCCGCTCGCTTCGTCGCGAGGTCGAACGGCAGTGGCCGCTTTCCTTCGCCGCGATGCGCAGGCTTCGGCGGTGCGCGACGCGCCGCTTCCAGTCCACGGCCGAACGCCTGCGGGCGCGACACGGCGTGTCGTCGCCCCTCGATCTGCTGCTCGCCGAATCGTGAGACGCGGTCCGGCTGCCGCCTTCGCGCATGGCGCTTCGGCGCCCAAGGACGCCGGACACTACGAACGCGAAGTCAGTACGCGCTCGACGTGAGCCCGCGGATCGCGTAATCCGGGAAGCAGCTCACCGGGCTGCCCGCCTCCTCGAACAGGCCTGGCAGGATCACAATCGGCCCCGTCGTCGCCGCAGCCGTCGTCCGTGCGAACCTCGGATCGAGCGTCTTGGCGATCTGATCCTGCGCGTCTTCCAGGTGCAGCCGCGTCGCGCGATCGCCGGTTTTCGGCAACGCGGTCCGGATTGACGCAGAGAGCGACCGAAGCTCACCCCTGATGAACGCCCGCGCGTCATCGGTCGCGGGCAGGCGGCCATTCAGACGCTCGGCCATGGCGTCGAGGAACAGCCGCTGCGTGCCGCGGCGGTAGGCGTCGATCGCCACCTGGGAGGACCCCAGCTCGCGCCAGATCCCCCGTCTCAGATCGCGGAGGAAGTCGGTGGCCTTGTATGCGGCGGCGCCGTCGAGGGCCTCCTGTTCGATGAGACGCGCAAAGCGCGCCGGCGTGAGCACCGACGTGAGGACGCGGAGCTGCGCGGTCTGCACGCGCTGAAGCACGCCGCTCGGTTCGATGCGGCGCAGGATCTCGGGCTGCACGGCGAAGGACGGAACCGTGAAAGCGTTGGCGTTGAGGAACGCCACCGCGGCCGCCTGACGTTGCTTCGGCACGATCGTGAACCGCACGCCGTCCTGGCCGGCGTGCTTCTGCCGGGTGTCGAAGCCGCCGATGAGGGCCGCCACGTGATTCATCTCGAGCACCCACTGGCCGAGCAGGCGGCCGTACAGCTCTTCGAGGTCGTCGTACGGCTCACCCGGCTTCGCCGTCGTGGCGGTGAGCAGCATGGCGCCGACACGCTCGAGATTCTTCATGCCGAGGGTGCTGGCGCGGATCGCATCGGCATCGCCGACCGCTTCGGTCAGCTCGCCGGGATCGACGCCCTGCGCGTCGGCCGTCGAGAAGCGGAGCCACGGCGTCGAGTCCTGCTCGCGCGACCAGCGGTCGAGCGTTGCCTTCTCGTCATCGGGCAGGGCGGCGCCGGCAATCGGCGCGTAGCCCCAGTGCGTCGCCCACTTGTCGTACGGACCGATGCCGGGAACCAGATCCTCCAGGGCGATCCGGTCTTCAGGCTGCGCGGTGTAATTGAATCGCGAGTAGTCCATGATGGTCGGCGTGTGCCCCATCTTCTTCACCCAGGCCGGATCGCGGACCTTGTCGGCAGGATAGGTCGAGCTCGCCTTCATGTTGTGCTGGAAGCCGAGCGTGTGGCCGACCTCGTGCGCCACGACGAACTCGACGAGCCGTCCCATGAGCGCGTCCGGCAGCGGCAGCTTCTGCGCGCGCGGGTCGAGGTGCCCGACCTGGACGAAGTACCAGTCGCGGACCAGGTTCATCACGTTGTGATGCATCTGAATGTCCGCCTCCAGGATCTCCCCTGTGCGCGGGTCGTGGATGTGCGGCCCGGACGCGTTTTCGGTGGTCGTCGGCAGCCATCGGATGACCGAGTAGCGCGCGTCCTCCGGGCTCCAGTCGGGGTCCTCGGCGGGGCTCGGCGCGTCCCTGGCGACAATGGCGTTCTTGAAGCCGGCCGCCTCGAACGCCGGCTGCCACGCCTCGATCCCCTTCTTCACGAACGGAATCCACTTGGTGGGCGTCGCCGGGTCTATCCAGTACTCGATCGGCTTCACCGGCTCTGACAGGGCCGCACCCGGGTCCTTCTTCTCGAGCCGATATCGCGTGATGTAGCGGCGGCGCGGGGCGCGATGCTCTTCCAGGCTGTAGTCGTACTTCTGAATCGAGAAGTAGCCGACCCGATCATCGAAGAGCCGGGGCATCATCGGCTTTTCCGGAAGCTTGACCATGCTGAAGTGCATGACGACCGTGCCGCTCCCGCCGCGAATCGCGGAGGGCTGCACGGGCGCCGCGCCGGCGGGAGCGTCCGTCCCGGCGGTGTAGGTGTGCGTCGCCTCGACTTCGATGTTCTGGGGAAACGAGGACGCGCGATCAAGGAACGACCGGCTGGCGTCCATTCCCCGCCCGCGGAGGCGAGCACGCGCGCTGAACTCGGGGACGTCGGTCGTGAACAGCCGCGTGACCTCGATGACCGGCGCCTCGTCTTTCCCCACGGCCTCGACGTTGAAAGACGCGATGATCGTGTCGTTGTTGGCGGCCTGCACCGCCCGCCCGATTGGCGACAACGGATCGGCGACGACGTCGTAGGCGATGCCCTTGAGCAGGACGCGGTTGTTCAGCCGTTCCCACTTCACGACGCGGTCGCTCACCGCCTGGCCGCCCCATCCGGCGCCGAGCGTGGTGCGCGCGATCTGGCTGACCCACAGGAATTCCTTGCCCAGCTCGCTCTTCGGAATCTCGTAGTAGATGCGGTCGCGAATGCGATGCACCGTGAACACGCCGGTATCGCTCTTGGCCTCCTTGGTGATCACCTGTTCGTACGGCCGCGGGTCCTGGTTCGCTCCGCCGCGACCAGGAGGCCCCGGCGTCTGCCCCGGCGTCTGCGCGGGAGTGTCCTGCGGCGGCGGCGCCGGCTCCTGCGCCAGCGTGCCGACGCCGACGGAAGCCGCGATGGACAGGGCGCCGACGAAGGTAGCCATGCGCGTCATGGGGAGTCTCCTGCGTGAAAGTGCTGCCTAGCTTACCCTACAGCTCGCTTGTGTTTGGAAGCTTCAGCCTCCAACTATGCGAAACCACCGTCAGTCCAGTCGGGCCGGGCGTATGCAATACCACCGAACACAAGCGAGTCCTCGGTTAGGTCAAATGATAAGCTCACATCGGGGCCCGTTCCGGGGCCAATCGCCGCACGACTGCGTGACTTTCACCGCCTCCCGCTTCCGGCCGCGCTTTACCAACGGCCACGTCCAAACGCTTTACGCCTGGGCCCGACCGAGGACGTTTCCGCGGCTTCCGCCGCCTTCCGAACGCTTCTTCGACGTGGCGCCGGATGCGCGCGTCCTCGCGCACTGCCATTGGCAGGATCGCGCGGTGGAACATCCGACCCTCGTGCTGCTCCACGGGCTCGAAGGTTCGAGCCTCGTCCACTACATGGGCGGAATGGCGGACAAGGCGTGGGCACTCGGGTGGAACGTCGTGCGGCTCAACCAGCGGAACTGCGGAGGGACCGAGCACCTCTCACGCGGCCTGTACCACTCGGGGCTGACCGACGACCCGCGGTTCGTGATCCGTGAGCTCGTCGAGCGGGACCGAATCCGCGCGATCGCGGTCGCGGGCTACTCGCTGGGCGGAAACCTCGCGCTCAAGCTGGCGGGAGACTTCGGCGAGAGCGCGCCTCCGGAGCTGAAAGCGATCTGCGCTGTCTCCCCCACCATGGATCTGGCCGTCTGCGTGAAGGCGCTCGAACGACCGGCGAATATCCCGTATCAGTGGAACTTCGTCCGGCGGCTGAAGGCGCGAATGCGCCGCAAGGCCGCGATCGTCCCTGGGCTGTTCCCGCTGGAGCCGCTGCGGCGAATCTGGACGGTGCGCCAGTTCGACGAGGCCTATACAGCGCCCCATCACGGCTTCAGGGACGCCGCCGACTACTACTTCCGTGCGAGCGCCATGAGAGTCATCGACCGGATCAGCGTCCCCGCCCTGATCGTCACGGCCGAAGACGACCCCTTCGTGCCGGTCGAGCCGTTCGCCCACCACTCGGTGACCGGAAATCCACTTGTGACGACCGTCGTGACGCGTCATGGCGGACACTGCGCGTTTCTCGAGCACGCGTCGGGGAGTTACGACGGCTACTGGGCGGAGAGAGAAGTCGTCAGGTTCGTCACGGCGCACCGAGATGGTCGATCAGCGTCCGCGCAAACTCCGGCCCCTTCCCCTCTTCCTCGTGCTTGAAGTAGACGAACACGTCCTTGCATCCTGAGGCCCGCTCCCGGATCGTCGAGGCCCATCGGGCAATGTCGTCCGTCGTGTAGCCTTCATCACGGAGCCGCAGGTAGGCATAATCCGCGGTGATCTCGACGGGAGTGGAGAGCCGCTCGCTGTCCGCCACGCAGAGCGCCAGGTTCCGCGACCGCAGCCGCTCGTACACCTCTGCGTCGAGCCACGACTCGTGCCGGAACTCGAAGGCGGCGCAGACGCGAGGAGGAAACGCCTCCAGGAAAAGGTCGAAGAGCGCGAGGTCCTTCTTCAGGTTTGGCGGGAGCTGGAACAGCAGCGCACCCAGTTTCGGCCCGAGGTTTGCCGACGTCTCGAGGAACTGCCGGACACGATCGGCGCAGTCACGCAGACGGGCGTCGTGGGTAATGCGCCGCGGCGCCTTCAGCGTCAGCTTGAACCGATCGGGCGTGGCCTTGTTCCAGCCCTCGAGGATCTTCTCGTTGGGAGCGCGGTAGAACGTGTAGTTGATCTCGACGGTCGGAAAACGCTCGGCGTAGTACGGCAGCATCTTCGCCGCGGGCAGGTTCTCGGGATAGAAACTTCCCTTCCACTCGGGATAGTTGTAGCCGGACGTGCCCACCCAGATCGGCATTCGAGCCTCGCGATCACGCCTCTCTCGCCCAGCGTACGAGCGTGGAGAAGCTGGGCGCCTTGCCGTGCATGAGCAGGCCGACCTTGAAGACCTTCGCCGCGAACCAGGTGACGGCAAACGCCGAGGCCAGGCCGACCGCGACCGTCGCCCAGACCTGCCACGCCGGCGGCGGACTGCTGGACGCGAGGCGGGTCATCATCGCGAAGGTATTCACCGGCGGGATGAAGCTCGCGGCCACCGCAAACGTCGAGTTGGGCTCGCGAGCGATCATCGGGCCCAGCATCCACGGCGACATGAGCGCCAGCATCACGGGCGTCATCAGCGACTGCGCCTCGCGCATCTCGTTGACGGCGGCGCCAACGGCGCCGAAGGCCGCCGCGAACACCAGGTAGGAGATCACGAAGAAGATCAAGAGGTACACGATCAGCATCGGATCGAGCAGTCCGATCATCGCGAACGACGTCAGCAGCGCGAGCCCCGCGCCAAGATAGAGCGCCAGAACGAGCATGCTGACGGCCATCTGCCCGAGGATCTTCCCCGCCATGAGCTCGAGCGGCGACACCGCCGAGAGCAGCACCTCGACGACGCGGCTCGACTTCTCCTCGATGAGCGAGGTCAGCAGCGTCTGGCCGCCAATCATGATGCCGAAGACGAGGAGACCGCCGAAGATGAACGGCAGCGAGCGATTGAATCCGACATTGGTTCGCCGTTCGTTCTCAGCGGTCACCGTCACCGACGTCGGCCTCGTCACGCGCATGACGGTCTCGACCTGCGCCCGGTCCAGTTGACGCCCGCGGATTCGAGCGGTGAGGACGGCCTCGCGGAACCCCTCGTACAGGGTGTTCTCGACGCGTTCGTCCAGGTTCGGCGGAACGTACACGTCGTAGCTGCCGAAGTCGGACCCGGCCCTGGCTTCCGCAGCGTCCGGGTGAACGACGACGAGGGCCAGATGGCGCGCCCCTGTCGAAGGAGCCGTCAACCAGGACTTCTCGCGCTGCACGTCGGCAGAGGGCTCGCGCTCGATGATGTTCAGCTTGGGCGTCCCGGCGAGCACGGTATCGATGGCCGTGCCGGAAGTGCCGACCACGCCGCGCACGGCGGCCGGCGCGTTGGCCAGCGCTCGCGCCGTCGCCTCGGTACGCCGCCGGGCGATCGCGGCCGGATCGAGAGTCTTCTTCAACTCGGCGACCACGGTGCCAGTGGGGTCGATGACGGCCACTTCCCCGCTGATCTGCGTGCTGCTGGCGTTCATGATGCGGGGTCCGACGAACGCGAGCACGGCGACGACCACCGGCATCAGCAACAATCCGATGACGAAGCCCTTGTTGGCAACGGCGGCGATGAACTCACGGCCAGCAATGAGCGCGACTTTCTTCATGCCGAGGCTCCATCCGACTCGGGAATGAGGGTCGCGCGCAGCCGGGCGGCCTCGTCCAACTTCAGACCACCCGACACGATCCGGACGAACACGTCCTCGAGCCGGACGCGCGACAACTCCACCCTGGCCGCCGGCACCGCTGCCGCGACTCGCGGCATGAACGCGGCTGGATCGGTACCGTCAGCCAGCGCGATCCGGTAAGTTCCGTCGGCCGCCTCCACGCGACTGACGCCCGGGAGCCTCGACAACGGGGTCACGTCGGCGCGCGGGTCCAGCGGCTCGAACAGCAGCGCGTGAGGATCGTACTGACGGCGCAGCCCTGCCACGGGCTCGTCGAGCACCTTGCGCCCCTGATGGATCATCACCACCTGCTGGCAGATCTCTTCGGCGTGCACCATGACGTGGGTGGACAGGAGAATCGTGGCGCCGCGGCGATGCTCCTCGAGCACG
>DASTDQ010000437.1:0-2738 GCA_035710305.1 Vicinamibacterales bacterium
GCTCCTCGGCCACGAGCATCGGCATCGACGTCATCACGCCCTGCCCCATCTCGAGCATCGTCAGCATGATGCGCACCGTGTCGTCGGCGTTGATCTTGATCCAGATGTTGGGCTCGAACACGCCCGCCGCGTCGGCGACGCTGCCCTTCCACGGCAGATACGCGCCGACGAGGAGTCCGCCACCGGCGGCGGCGCTGACGTGCAGGAAGTGCCGGCGATTGAAAGTCGTCGTCATGATGGCCTCATTCGAACCTGTGCCCCCGTGCACCTTCGCACCTTCGCACCCTCGCACCTTCGCACCCTATACCCTCGCCGCTCGCCGAATCGCGCGGCGGATGCGCTGGTAGGTGCCGCACCGGCAGATATTGCCGGCCATCGCCGAGTCGATCTGGGCGTCGGTTGGACGCGGTGTCTTCGCCAGCATCGCGGCGGCCGACATGATCTGGCCGGACTGGCAGTACCCGCACTGCGGGACCTGTTCCGCGATCCACGCGACCTGCAGCGGGTGCGACGAGTTCGGCGACAGCCCCTCGATCGTCGTGATCTTCTTGCCGGATGCGGCCGAGACGGCCGTCGTGCACGCGCGAACCGCCGCCCCGTCGAGGTGGACGGTGCAGGCACCGCACTGGCCGAGGCCGCAGCCGAACTTCGTGCCGGTGAGACCGAGCGTGTCGCGAAGCACCCACAGCAGCGGCATGTCGGGGCTGACGTCGACGTTCACGCGTTTGCCGTTCACCTCGAGCGCAATCATGGAAGCTCCTCCGTCGCCCCGGCGTTACGAAAACGTAATGGGGTCTGACCCCAATTATGATCCAGGTCCGTGGCGTACCAAACGTTCGATGACGTCATTTCCGGTCTGGCTGCCATCGAAGCGCGCTTCACGCAGCGAGGCGACAGGCGGGCCATCTTCGCCACGCTCTATGGCGTCATATCGACCGCCGCGCGCGAGAACGTCGGGCAGCATCTCTTCGAGGACAACGCGTGGGTCGGGCGGTACGCCGTGACGTTCGCCGATTTCTACCGGGTGGCGCTCGAGCGCTACGAAGCCGGGCAGATGAGCGACGTGCCGAAGGCGTGGCGGCTGTGCTTCGACTTCGCGCGCGAGGGCGATGGCCTCGTGCTCCAGGACCTGCTGCTCGGCGTGAACGCCCACGTCAACAACGACCTGCCGCTGGCGCTGAACGCCGTCTCCATCGACCCGGACCGGGCATCGCGGCACCGTGACCATACCGCCGTGAACAGGGTGTTCGGCCGCGCCCTCGAGCGCGCGACGGAGGCTGTCGCCACGCTGTATGCGCCCGGGCTCGAGACCGCCGACGACTTCGGCGGTCAGCTCGACGAGCTCGCCAGCCTGTTCTCGATCGAAGTGGCGCGCGAGAGCGCGTGGGAGGCGGCCGTCGCGCTCGCCAATGCACGGTCCGATGCCGAGCGGCGGCTCACCACGACGCTCGTATCGGCGCGCGCGGCGGTCGTGGCAAGGCTTCTTCGCGCGCCGTCGCTCAGCCCGACGTTCATCGCCGCGTGCCGCCGGCTCGAGCAGCAGCCGAACTGGGTTGCGCTCGCGTCGGAGTGCATTCGCCTTACGCGAACGGCGTCGGGTTGAAGACGGACATGATCTCGGCCACCATCGCCTCCTGCGAGGGAAAGCGCGACAGCTCGTAGCAGCCGAGCGGGTTCTCGACGACGTTGGCCAGGCACTTGTTGCAGTAGGTGCAGGGCCGCTCGGCGCGGTCCTGGCCCCGCTCGAAGACGCGGACGAGATCGTTGTTGGCGATGAGGGGGCGCGCGATGCTGACGGCGTCGCAGTCGCCGCGCCGCAGGGCGCCGGCAATGTAGGACGCGGTCTGAAAGCCGCCCGTGCAGATCACCGGGATCGACACCGCGGCCTTGACGCGGCGGGCGTCCGGCAGGTTCGCCCCCTCGATGTTCTGCGGCTGCGGCGCCGCCTCGTTCCACTGCCGCCGCGCGAGCGCCGGCAGGCTCCTGAAGAGCAGGTAGTTGCGGAAGGCGCGATCTCCGGACGAGATCAGGTTGTCGTAGGTCTTGGCCAGGTCCTCGGCCGGCAGATCGACGCCCGCCGGATTGCGAGGATGCGGGAAGAAGCTGCCGATCGACACGTGGATCGCGTCCACGCCTGCCTCTTCGAGCCACTTGCAGACCTGCACCGACTCCTCGGGGCGGTTGCCCGACGGACCCAGACCGAAGTAGGCGATCGCATCGTTGTACTCGTGCACGCTGATCTTCATCTGCAGGTGAAAGTCGTCGCCCACGCGGCGGCGGATCGCCCGCACGACCTCGAGCACGAAGCGCGCGCGGTTCTCGAGCGACCCGCCGTACTCGTCCTTCCGGTCGTTGATCGCCGAGCTCAGAAACTGCGTGATGAGGTACCCGTTCGCGCCGTGCAACTCGACGCCGTCGAGCCCGGCCTCGCGCGCGCGGCGCGCTCCTTCGGCGAACGCGTTGACGATCTCGGTGATCTGCGGGATGGTCGCCTGCTCGCAGCGGAAGCCGTGCGTGGGGTCGGGCTTGGGCGTGGAGCTGAGGGCGGTCGCGTACTCGATGCCCGGAATGTCCCGCTGCCGGCCGCTGTGGCTGAGCTGCAGGATGAACTTGCAGTCGTGCTCGTGCACGGCGCGCCCCACGGCGCGCCAGAACGGGATGTGGCGATCGTGGTCGATCATCGCGTAGTTCGGCACGATGCGCCCGCGGAGGTGCACGGGGACGAACGACGAGACGAT
>DASTDQ010000438.1:0-5128 GCA_035710305.1 Vicinamibacterales bacterium
AGGACATCGCCGCCGCCGTCTGCTTTCTCGCGTCGGATGAGGCAGCGTATATTACAGGTCAGGTCCTGAACGTCAACGGCGGCATGTATATGTAGCTCGGTTGATGGATGGTGGAGGGTGGATGGTGGGAGGATCCCCACGGGCCGCCAACCACCAACCACCAACTACCAACCGAACGGGAGGATTGAATGGCGGTTTCAGACAAGGTGAAGGGCATCATCGTGGAGCAGCTTGGCGTGGACGAAGAGGAAGTGACGCCGGATGCGTCGTTCGTCGACGACCTCGGAGCCGACTCGCTCGATACCGTGGAGCTCGTGATGGCGTTCGAGGAGGAGTTCGGGATCGAGATCCCGGACGAGGACGCCGAGAAGATCACCCGGGTCAAGGAAGCCATCGACTACATCGAGGCTCACGGCAAGAAAAAGTAGCGGAGGGGCGTTGAGCAGGCGGGTCGTCATCACCGGCATCGGGTTGGTGTCGTCGCTCGGCATCGGCACCGACGCCACCTGGAAGGCGCTCGTGGCGGGCACGAGCGGGGTCGATCGGATCTCGAAGTTCGACGTCACGGGGTTCGCAACGCAGATCGCGGCCGAAGTACGGGGATTCGACGCTCTCGACTACATCGACAAGAAGGACGTCAAGAAGATGGACGTCTTCATCCAGTACGCCGTCGCCGCGTCGCAGTTCGCGATGGACGACTCGCGGCTGGAGATCACGCCATCGAATGCCCCCGATATCGGCGTCTTCATCGGCTCCGGGATCGGAGGCTTCCAGACCATCGAGCGTGAGCACAGCGCCCTGCTGAATGGCGGCCCGCGGAGGATCTCGCCGTTCTTCATTCCCTCGGCCATCATCAACCTCGCGGCGGGCCAGGTCTCGATCCGGTTCGGCGCCAAGGGGCCAAACCTGGCGACGTGTACGGCCTGCTCGGCCTCCGCGCACGCCATCGGCGAATCGTTCGAGATCATCAGGCGCGGCGACGCCGAGGCGATGATCGCCGGCGGCTCCGAGGCTGCGATTACGCCGATGAGCGTCGGCGGGTTCGGCGCGCTGCGCGCGCTGTCCACGCGCAATGACAACCCGCGCGGCGCGAGCCGGCCCTTCGACAAGGATCGCGACGGGTTCATCATCGGCGAGGGCGCCGGCATGCTCATCCTGGAAGAGCTCGACTTTGCGCGCAAACGGGGGGCGCACATCTACGCCGAGATCGTCGGCTACGGGATGTCGGGCGACGCGTATCACATCACGGCGCCCTCCGAGGACGGCGACGGCGGCGTGCGGGTCATGAAGAAGGCGGTCTGCAAGGCCGGGATTCCACCGGAGGACGTGGACTACATCAACGCGCACGGAACGTCCACGCCGTACAACGATCGTCTCGAGACGCTCGCGATCAAGAAGCTGTTCGGGGACCATGCCTACAAGCTGGCCGTGTCGTCGACCAAGTCGATGACGGGGCACCTGCTCGGCGGCGCCGGCGGCCTGGAGGCCGGCATCTCGGCGCTCGCGGTGCACCATCAGGTCGCGCCGCCCACCATCAACCTCGACGATCCGGATCCCGAATGCGACCTGGACTACGTCCCTCACACCGGCCGGCCGATGTCGATTCGGTACGCGCTGTCGAATTCCTTCGGTTTCGGCGGCACCAACGCCGCGCTGCTGTTCAAGAAATTCGACGGGTAGTGACTCCGTGGCCGCGTGGATCTGAGAGGCCCACGATATGAAGATCGCCGTGTGCATCAAGCAGGTCCCAACGAGGGAATGGCAGCCGCGGCTGAGGGAGGACAAGGCCTGGATCCGCGAGCAGGACGCCAGCTTCGAGCTGAACGAGCCCGATGCGTTCGCGCTCGAAGAGGCGCTGAGGCTGCGCGAGAAGCATAGCGGGGAAGTTGTCGCCTGCGCCGCGGGCCCTGCGCGGGTGCAGCAGGTGATACGCGAGGCCCTGGCGCGCGGGGCTGACCGCGCCCTGCACGTTGATGACGAGGCGCTCGCGAGCGCGGATGCCTCGATCACGTCGGCCGCCCTGGCGTCGGCCATGGCCGACGAGCACTTCGACCTCGTGCTCACCGGGCTGCAGTCCGACGACCAGGGGCACGCGCAGGTGGGCGTCATGCTGGCCGAGCGGCTCGGCGTGCCGCACTCGACGATCATCATGGAGGTGCAGATCGTCCCCTCGTCCGGCCCAGGGCAGGCGGCACGCCTTCGCGTCAAGCGGGAGCTCGAGGGCGGCTGGTTCCAGTGGATTGGCATGCCGCTCCCTGCGGTGCTGACGATTCAAAGCGGCATCAATCAACTCCGTTACGCGACGCTCAAGGGCATCATGGCCGCCAAGAAGAAAGAGATCCGGCGGGTGCCGCTCCCGCCCGGGCTCGCGGCGTCGCAGCGGATCCTGGGGCTGTCGCTTCCGGCCAGGTCCAAGCAGACGAAAATGCTCACCGGGTCTGCTGCCGACATCGCGCGAGAGCTGGCCCGTCTTCTCCGCGACGAGGCGCGAGCCCTGTGATTCTGGTCGTCGCCGAGCAGCGGGCCGGCGCGCTCAACCGCGCCAGCTGGGAAGCGGTGGCTGCGGCGCAGCAACTGGCCGGCGGCATGCCCGTCAAGGCCGTCGTGTTCGGAGAGGCGACTGACAACGCGGCGTCGGAACTGGCGTCGGCGGGGTTGGACGTCCTGGCAGTCGATCACCCCGCGCTTGCCGGCTATACCCCGGACGGCTTCACCCAGGCTCTCCAGCAGGTTGTCGCCGCAGTCAGTCCGTCCTACGTGCTTCTGCCGCACACATATCAGACCCGCGATTTCGCGCCGATGGCGGCAGTCCGGATGGGAGCGCCGCTCGTCACTGACGTGACCGGCATCAAGGGCAGCGGCTCGTCTGCCACGTTCGTGCGGCCTGTGTTTCAGGGCAAGCTTGCCGCCGAGGTGCGACACGAGGGCAACGGTCCGCGGTTGGTGACATTCCAGATTGGCGCCTTCCGGGCGGATGCGGTGCAGCGGGGTGACCGGCCGGGTGGCGTGACGCGCATGGAGGTCTCGATCGACGCCGCGACGATCCGCCAAACACCAGAACCTCCCTTCAAGGAAGCGAGGCAGGCCGTCGATCTCGGCCAGGCCGAGCGCATCGTCGCCGTCGGGCGGGGGATCAAGTCGCAGGAGAACATCGCGGTTGCCGAAAAGCTGGCGCGGGCGATGTCAGCGGAAGTGGCGGCGTCGCGGCCGATTTGCGACAGCGGATGGCTTCCGATGGAGCGTCAGATCGGCAGCTCCGGCCAGACCGTAGCCCCCAAGCTCTACGTCGCGCTCGGTATCTCGGGGGCGATCCAGCACCTCGTGGGCATGAAAGGCTCGCGGACCATCGTCGCGATCAACAAGGACGCCGATGCTCCGATCTTCGAGGTCGCCGACTACGGTATCGTGGGGGACCTGTTCGAGATCGTGCCGGCGCTGATTACTGAACTCGACAAGCAGTAGGCCGTTCACGGCTTCATGCGAGAGACTCTCGAAGTCGACATCCTCATCGTCGGAGGCGGTCCCGCAGGACTGTCTGCCGCCCTGCGCCTGGCGCAGCTTCAGAAAGGGCGTAGCGAGCGGCTGTCGATCGCCGTCATCGAGAAGGCTCGCGATGCGGGCGCCCACAGCTTGTCGGGCGCCGTGCTCGACCCCTCGGCGTTGCGGCAGCTCGTGCCCGACTTCGACATCGGAGCTGCCGCGTTCGCATCGCCCGTTCGTCGCGACCAGGTCTACTTCCTCACGGGGAAGTCCCGGCTCCGGTTTCCAATCGTGCCCCCGCCGCTCCAGAACCACGGCCATGTCATCGTGTCGTTGAACGCGCTCGTGCGCTGGCTGTCTGAACGGGTCGAGGCGGAGGGCGTCGACGTCTTCAGCGGATTCGGCGGCCGGGAGGTGCTGTTCGACGGGACCCGCGTGATCGGCGTCAGGACGGGTGACCGCGGCACGGCCCGAGACGGGACGAGAAAGCCGACGTTCGAGTCGGGCGTGGACATCCTCGCGAAGATCACGATCTTCTGTGACGGCGTGCGCGGCAACCTGACGAAGGACGTCGTCGGCACGCTCGCACTCGATCGCGGCCGTGAGCCGGCGCAGTTCGCGGTCGGTCTGAAGGAACTGTGGGAAGTCCCGGCAAAGCGCCTCGAGGCTGGCACCGTGATCCACACGATGGGATACCCGCTGAGGCACGACGAGTTCGGCGGCGGGTTCATGTATGCCATGCCGGAAGGGCGCCTCTCGGTCGGCTTCGTCGTCGGGCTGGACTATCACGATCCGCTGTTCGACCCGCACATGGCGTTCAACCGCTTCAAGCAGCATCCGTTCGTGAGCGGCGTGCTCGAGGGCGGCACAATGGTTCGCTACGGCGCCAAGGCGCTGCCTGAAGGAGGCTGGAATACGATTCCACGGCCGTACATGGATGGAGGCCTCATCGCCGGGGACGCGGGCGGGTATCTGAACTCGATGCGTCTCAAGGGCATCCATCTCGCGATGCGGACCGGGATGCTCGCCGCGGAAGCGGCCTTCGAGGCCATTCGGGAAGGAGACACCTCGGCATCGAGCCTCGAGCGGTACCAGCGGGCGATCGACTCGGGTCCGGTCAAGGCCGAGCTCTATCCCGTGCGGAACGTGCACCAGGCCTTCGGGTACGGACTGTTTGCCGGTCTCGCGTTTTCGGGCCTCTCACTGCTGACGCGCGGGCGCTGGCTCGAGGACCTGCACGGGCGAGCGGGGCACGAGCGCATGAAGACGCTGGCGTGGTACTACGGCCTCGACGTGCCGGCGTCGCGCACGAGCAACGCCACCGCGATCGACAGACGCCTGACCTTCGACAAGGTCACCAACGTGCACTACTCGGGGACGGCCCATGACGAGGATCAGCCGTCGCACCTGCTGGTTCGGACAGAGGTGTGCAGCTCGGTCTGCGGACCCGAGTACGGCCATCCGTGCGTGCGTTTCTGCCCGGCGAACGTCTACGAAATCGAGCGCACGCCGGGCCAGCCGGCCCGGCTGCGGATCAACGCATCCAACTGCGTGCACTGCAAGACGTGCGACATCATGGATCCGTATCAGGCCATTACCTGGGTCCCCCCCGAAGGGGGAGGGGGGCCTCAATACAATGGCATGTAGT
>DASTDQ010000439.1:0-4428 GCA_035710305.1 Vicinamibacterales bacterium
AGTGCTCTGGAAGACGCAGGCGGGCGAGGGCGGCGTGCTGGGCGGAATCGAGTGGGGTTTCGCGACGGATGGCGCGACGGCGTACGTCGCGCTGTCGAACGCGTTCGAGAAGAAGCCCGGAGAGGCCGGAGGCTTGATTGCCCTGAACGTCGCTGACGGAAGCCGGCGATGGGCGGCCCCACCCGCGGCCGATTCGTGCGGGGGCAGACCGGGGTGCAATACGGCACAGCCGGCGGCCGTGTCGTCGATCCCGGGCGTCGTGTTTTCAGGAAGTCTCGACGGACACTTCCGAGCGTACGACAGCAGCTCAGGAAAGGTGCTGCTCGACGTGAACACCACCGACGAGTACGACACGGTGAACGGCGTGCCGGCCCGGGGCGGGTCGCTCAATGGCCCTGGCGCGACAATCGTCGGAGGGATGGTCTTCGTCAACTCCGGCTACAGCACGATCGGCTTCATGCCGGGCAACGTGCTGCTGGCCTTCTCGGTTGACGGGAAGTAGGCAGCCAGCCTCGGCAGTTAATACTTGGAACGTCTCTTGCCCTGATGTAGACTCCGCCGCAAGCTGTGCGCCCGATTTCCTCGGAATCCGCACGCGCTTGCCTCAAAGATGTTGAATCGTTTGGAACCCAATCCAACCTGTTGAATCCATCGAGTCCTGATCTCTACTTGTGGGCCGGGACGCCCACTAATGAAGGAGGAGGAACCATGGCGAGACTGGGACGGCTTGCGATGTTCGTAGTCGGTTGCTTCGTGCTGGCTCCGACTGCGGCCTTCGCGCAAGCCTCGATCGTGGGAACCGTCAGGGACGCTTCGGGCGCCGTGCTGCCCGGAGTCACCGTCGAGGCATCCAGCCCGGCGCTCATCGAAAAGACGCGCGCGGTCGTGACCAACGGGGCGGGCCAGTACTCGATTGAAGACCTCAGGCCTGGGACCTACTCGGTCACGTTCACGCTGACCGGATTCGCCACCTTCCAGCGCAGCGGAATCGAGCTGTCCGGCTCGTTCATCGCGTCGGTGGACGCCAGTCTGAGGGTCGGTGCGTTGCAGGAGACGATCACCGTAACGGGTGAAACACCCGTCGTCGACGTGACGAGCTCGCGCAACCAGCTGACGCTCAGCAGCGACACGATCAGCTCAATTCCGTCATCGCGTCTCTATTCCGCCTTCACCGGGGTCGTCCCGGCGATCAACGTGCAGGGCAACGACGTCGGCGCCTCTCAGGGCGCGCTCTTCAGCGTGTTCCAGATCCACGGTGGACGCCGGAACGAGGGGCAGGTCCTCGTGGACGGCATGAGCGGCGGCTATCAGGGCATGGGCGTATCGTCCTACGTGCCCGAGATCGGCAACGCACAGGAAGTCGTGTTCAATCTCGCTGGCGGGCTCGGCGAGGCGAACACCGGCGGGCCGCAGCTGAACATCATCGGCAGGCAGGGCGGCAACACGTTCGCAGGCAGCTTCTTCGCCACCGGATCGGGGAGCGCGTTCGTGGGGAACAATCTGACGGAGGAGCTGACGTCCACATACCCGAACCTGAGGGTCCCGCTCAAGCCCAAGCAGCTGTGGGACATCAACCCCTCGTTCGGCGGTCCCATCGTCCGCGACCGTCTCTGGTTTTTCGGCACCTACAGGTACCAGATGAACCGCCAGTACGTCGCCAGCATGTTCAACAACAGGAACGCCGGCGATCCCTCCAAGTGGCACTACGATCCGGACTTCAACACCCAGGCGGTGGACGACGGCACCTGGAACAACGGCTCGTTGCGGCTGACGTGGCAGGTGTCGCCGCGCAACAAGATCACGGCTTGGACGGACTGGCAGGACATCTGCCAGCACTGCACCGGGGGCGGCTCGAGCTCGGGGCTCACCTTCACGGGAGCGGTTGCCTCACCCGAGGCGCTGGACAGGGTCGAGAACCGCCCGAACGCCATGAACCAGATCAGCTGGACGTCGCCGGTCACGCACCGCCTGTTGCTCGAAGCCGACGCCCAGCTCGGGCCGTACTTCTGGTGGGGCGGCGTTCAGAAGAATCCCTATGATTCGTCCTTCATTCAGGTGCAGGAAGACTCGACCAGCGCCATTATTCCCAGCGGCCCTGGTCAATGTGGGGCGGCTGGCCAACCCGTTTGCGGCCTTCCTACCATGAACTACCGGAAGGCGAACGGCGCCAATCACTTGAGCTTTACGAACATCCTGCAAGGGTCGGTGTCGTACGTGACCGGGTCGCACTCGGCGAAGTTCGGCGGCCGGTGGATGCACAACGACAACACGTTCCCGATCAACGTCTACACCAATTCGCAGCTCAAGTACTTCTTCATGAATGGCGCGCCGTACCAGTTGACGATGTACGGCGACCAGAATTCGCATCAGCAGCAGCAGCAGGCCATCACGGCGTTCTACGCGCAGGATCGCTGGACGATGGGCCGTCTGTCGCTGCAGGGCGGCCTCCGCTACGAACACCTGAGCGACTACTTCCCGGAGCAGCGGATCGGGCCGAACCTGTTCATTCCGCAGGGCCGCGTGTTCCCCGCCCAGGAGGGGCCGCTCAGTCTCCACGACCTCATGCCGCGGTTCGGCGCATCCTACGATCTGTTCGGCAACGGGAAGACGGCGGTGAAGGCCTTCCTGGGTCGGTACGTGACGACGACGAACTCGGTTGAAGAGTGGATCAACTACAGTCCCGCCGGCCTGGGGCACTTCGCGACCACGACCAACAGATCGTGGTTCGACCTCGGGAATACGCCGGTGCCCACCTCGGGTATCCCTGGAGGCGGAATCGCCGGCGACTACGTCGCGCAGTGCGACTTCCTGAATCCGGCCCCGAACGGCGAGTGCGGCGGCTACACGAACCCGCTCTTCGGCCAGTTCGTGGACCCGCTCAGGCTGGATCCCGAGACCACCACAGGCTGGAACAATCGGGAGTTCAGCTGGGACTTCAACGTCGGCGTCACGCACGAGATCGTGCCGCGCGTATCGGTTGAAGTGAGCTACGTCCGGCGGAGCTGGGGCAACCTGAACATCACGGTCAACGAGGCGCTGACGCCCGCCGACTTCGATACGTTCACCTACACCACGCCGGCGGATAGCCGGCTGCCGAACGGCGGGAACTACCCCCTGACGTTCAAGGACGTGAAGCCCGCGAAGTTCGGACAGCAACGGTTCCTCCGGACGTTCTCGGACAGCGCCGGCGGGAGCACCAACACGTTCAACGGCGTTGACTTCACGGTGAACGCACGCCTGCAGGACGTGACCGTACAAGGCGGGTTCAGCACCGGGAACGTCATCGAGGACGAATGCGGCGCGGCCGAGAATCACCCCGACATCTACATCAACCAGATCTACGGCGGCTCGCTCGGGTTCTTCGGGACCACGCCGTTCCTGACCGGACTCCAGCAGTGGCCGATCGAGTTCTGCCATCGCGAGTCCGGTTACACGACGAATGTGAAGGGGCTCGTGACCTACACCATACCGAAGATCGACGTGCTGCTCAGCTCGACGTTCCGCAGCCTGCCGTATCCGGGGAGCAACTTCCCGAGCATTGAAAACCAGAGCCTCAGCGGCGACGCGGTCATTCTGCCTGGGCTCCAGACCAATCTCGGGCGGCCGCTCGCCAACGGCTCGCCAGTCACGTTCGTCGAAATCGTCGAGCCGGGCGTGCTGTACGGCGATCGCCTGACGCAGGTCGATTTCCGGGTCGGCAAGCTGTTCAGGTTCAACAACACGCGCACGCTGGTGTCACTCGACATCTTCAACATGCTCAACTCGAATGCGGCTGACGTGTACCAGCAGACATTCGGGACGACGTATCGCAATCCGCTGTCGATCACGGTTCCGCGACTCTTCAAGATCAGCGCACAGTTCGACTTCTGATCTGGAACGTTCGTAGTGCTTCGACGCCCCGCGCCCGACTAACCTCCGGGCACGGGGCGTTCGAAACTCAAAACTCAAAACTCAAAACTCAAAACTCAAGACTCAAACTCAGAGATCCCGCGCGGCCGTGATCTCGTCCGCGCCGATGCTTCCGTTGTGCACCGCCGTGCCGAGGAGTGCCCCGTTGCAGCCGGCCTTGGCAAGCCCGACGAGGTCATCCCACCCGCGAACGCCGCCACCCGCGATGAGCGTCAGCTCGGGTGCCGAGGCGCGCACGCGGCCGAGCGTTGCGGCGTCCACGCCGTTGCTCGTCCCGACGCGCGCCAGATCGATGACGATCAGGGTGCCCACGCCAGCCACGACCGCGTTCAGCGTCATCGTTTCGACGTTCTGTCCCGCGGAGATGTCCGCGGTGTTCATCACGATCGGCTGGCCGTCGCGAAGGTCCAGGCTGAAGGCGACGCGGTCGCGCCCCACGGCCTCGCAGATCTCGGCCAGCAGGTCGAAGGACGGAAGCGTTTCGAGGCCGACGATGACGCGGGCGGCGCCGCGCTCCAT
>DASTDQ010000440.1:0-8364 GCA_035710305.1 Vicinamibacterales bacterium
CGCGTACACGCGGCCGTCCGACCACGTGGGCGTTGCCCTGGGGCCGTCGCCGCCCATTGATTCGCGGAACTCGGCGGCCCACGCGTTGGTCCACAGCTCGCGGCCCGTGGCCACGTCATAGGCGGCAGCGACTTCCTGGCCCCCGCGCTGTTCGATCGTGAACGCCCGGCCGCGCGCGACCACGAACGACGCGTATCCGCCGCCGGCGGGCTGCTTCCACATCGGTTTCAGGCCGCCCGCGGGCCATTCCTGCAGGATCGGCACGTCGCGGTAGTCGCCGTCGCGGAGCGGGCCGCGAAAGTCGGTCCAGTAGGGGGCGGCAGGAGCGGACGCCGCCGCGGCGGCCGCACCGTGAGCATCCACACCCGGTGCGGCGCTGGCCGGTTCAGTCGCCGGCGTCGCGGCGCCAATGGACTCGACCGCGGGAGCCGCGGCTCGCTGGGCCGCGCGATGCTCTTCTATCCGTTCGGCCTGGCGATCGCGTGTCTCGACGAACTGCGGCCGCGGGATTCCGCCGCCGTCCATGACAAACCGCAGGCCGAACTGGTACAAAAGGACGGCGCCGGCTATCAGCGCGACGATCGCAACGGCCAAGACCTTCAGGATCCTGCGAACCACCGGCCCTCCCTCGATCGCGCGGGCTGACGCCCGCGCTCTACTTGCTGCCCACGGGCTGACGACCAGCCGTCCGCTGCCCGATCGCGTACACGAACGACGCGGTTCTGATGAAGATCTGCCCTTCCGACACGGCGGGAGAGCTCAACGTGTAGTCGGCGAGATCGTTCTCCGCGAGGACTTCGAACGTGGGGCCGGCTTTGAGCACTGTGGTCACGCCGTCCTCGTCGGTGATGTAGATCTTCCCGTCGGCCAGCACGGCCGAGCCGCTGTAGGTGGCATTCCGCAGCCGCTGCGGTCCGTACACCGTCTTCCCCGTCTTGGCGTCGAGGCAGTACATGATGCCGCGGTCGTTGATCGAATACAGGTAGGTGCCGTCGGTCACCGGGGTCGGCACGTCGGGCCCGTTATTGAACGACCACAGGACGTGCGATCTCGTGACGTCGCCGCGGCCGCCAGGCTTCAGCGCCAGCAGCGGGCGCTCGCGCGAAGGCGCAAAGATCAGATCCCCGTGCACGACCGTCGATGCGACGATGCGGTAGCTGCCGTCGTTGCGTGGGTTCAAGCCGTCTGCACGCCAGAGCTCTCGCCCCGTTGCGTGGTCGTGACCCGTCACCACGTCGCCGCCCGTGATGACAATCTCCGTGGAGCCGGCGTGACGCAGCAGCGCGGGCGTCGTGTAAGCGTCGGGAGACTCGAACCGCGCGTTCGTGGGCCGCTCCACGCGCCACAGAGTCTTCCCGGTCGCCTTGTCGATCCTCAGAAGATACGACGGATCGTCGGTCCTCATGCCGTGCAGTACCTGCACGAACAGCGAATCCTCGTGGAGCAGAGGGGACGAGGCGTAGCCCCATTGGAGGCCGAACCGTCCGTAGTCGTCCTGGATGTTGCGCGCCCAGAGCTGCTTGCCGGAGAAGTCGAACGCCTTGAGCACGCCCGTACCCGTCATCACCCACACGGACCGGCCGTCAGTGACCGGCGAGGGCGACGACATCTGCTGCTTCTGCATCCGCCGGTTGCCGTCTCCCAGAGCGGCCTTCCACCTGACTGTTCCGTTCGACCGATTGACCGCCCACAGCGCCAGGCTCGCTCCCTCCCCCACGTTGAGAAACACGTGGTCGCCCCACACGATCGGTGTCGATCCCGATCGCTCCGGCACTGCGAGCTTCCACACCACGTTCTCGGTCGCGGACCAGCGCACAGGCAGGTTCTTTTCCGCGCTGATCCCGTTGAGCGATGGGCCCCTCCACTGGGGCCAGTTCTCCGCGAACACGACAGATGATGACGCCAGAATCGCGATACACACCACCGAACCCACTCGACTCGTCATTGAGCTACTCCGATCGGAGCGCCGTGAGAAGCGGCGCCCTGGTTCCCACTCGCATCGCCAGGACCGAGGATAACAGACCGGTTACGAAGACAACGAACACCAGAAGAGCGCCAGCTCTCGTCAGTGGAAAACGCCCGCCGCGCTCGGCCACGGCTGGTGCGATCGCCAGCGCCGCGCTGGTTGCTCCCGCGAGCAGGCCGCCTCCAAGCAGCAGGGCCGTCTCGGCAACGACCATCATCAGCACGTGCGTCCGTCGATAGCCGACCGCGCCAAGCAGAGCCAGCTCGCGCCGCCGCTCCAGCACGTTGCGAAGCAGAACCGCGGCCATGCCAAGCGTGCCAAGGAGGAGGCCGAATCCCCCGAGCGTCTGAAATGTTGACAAGTACGTGTTCTCGACGCGGTGGAACTGGGCCAGCCGTTCCGCCGTACCGCTCGTGGTCGGCCCGAAGTCGGCGAGCCCGTCATCGAGCGATGCCTTCACTTCGGACACGCGATCGGGCTTCGTACTGACGAGCAGTACGCGGTAACCATCCTGTTCGGGAAACAACCTGAGGAACTGGCTCTGCGCCATCAGCAGCTCGCCCTGGAAGATGCTGTCGCGCAGGGCGGCCACGAGCCTGAGCCTGATCGTGCGATCTCCGCGAGGCAGCTCGATCTCCTCGCCCAGACTCTTGTGCAGCACGTACGTCATCGAGTTCGCGTCCGCGATCACCGGGACGGCACCATCCGGCTCGGCGCGATCCAGCAGCAGCCATGGGTTGGCTCTCTCGGCGTCGGTGGACGCGAGCGAGCTCTGAAAGGCGAACCGCCCCTTCTTCACGAACGCATCGGAAGGCGCCATGATTCGAGGGTTTCTCGGCTCGTACAGGTTCAGGCAGCTGGCATCGTCGCCCGGAAGCAGCCTGAAGGGCTCGAACGTCACCGACTCGTCGAGCCCGACGAGATTCATCGCGTCCTTCCCGGCCTGCGAATTGGGATCGTGCACGATGGGCAGGAGTGTTTCGACGATCAGGCTGTAGCCGCCGACGCCGGATCGGGGACCAGAGTCGGCCAGCTGTTCGCCCCGTCGAAACGCATCGACCGAGATCAGAATGAAGACGGCCGACGCGACCACGGCAATCGAGAGCACGCTGCGGCCCGGCCGGTAGCCGGCATTGCGCAGCCCGAGCCGCGACACCTGCAGCCAGCCCTGCCCGGCGATCGACTGCCGCGAGCGCCGCCTGAACAGGTGGAGCGATCCACACAGCCACGCGATGAGGATGGCCGAGCCTGCGCCGAAGAATCCTCCCGCAGGATTGATCGCGCCGACTGCGGACGCCACCATCAGCACAACGGCGAGCACGAAGAGACCAACAGCCGCGAGCGGCAATCTCCATCGCCGTACGTAGTGTCCGGCTTTAGCCGGACCGTGATCCCCCTCGATCTCGCCCATCAGCAGGCTGCGCTCGGAGACGCTGTTGAGGGAGCGGAGCGTCCACCAGATGCAGGCGACTGCCGCGACGATCCCGCCAAGCGCTCCGGCCGCCAGCGATGCGCTCGAGACGTGCAGCCTCAGGGCCGTCGTGCCAACTGCGTCGACCCACCACGTTCGCAGGCCAAACATCATGAGGGAGGCGTAGCCCAACGCGCCGGCGACGCCCAGGGCGCTGCCCACGACAGCCAGCAGCAGACCCTCCTGGAGAAACAGCCGCCGCACTTGCGCAGGCCCGAAACCGACGGCTCGTAGGAGACCGACCTCCCGCACGCGCTGCTCGATCCCCAGCTTGAAGAACAACACCGCCAGCACCAGCGCCGAGACGACGATGAAGAAGCTGAAGTAGACGAAATACTGGCCGAAGTCCGTCGCGCCGCGGGCGGCGCCCATCCCCTGCGCGCGTGCGTCAACGACGGTCAACCCCAGAGACAGCGGATCGGTCATGGCGCGCAGGCTGCCGACGTACGCGTCGCGGGCCTCGCTGACGGACCGGCCCGCGTCCGGCGTGATCCGAATCGACGTCAGCGCGCCGTAGCGCGACCGCCAGAGCCGTTGCCCCGCTTCGAGCGTTACGAACGCCTTCGGCGTGGTTCGGTACTGCTTCCAGTACTCTTCGTCCACGGGGCGGATCCGTTGGAGATCCACTGGAAAGGGCGGATCCCACTCGTCGAGCGTCGGCGAATCGGTGATACCGGGGTAGGCCGGCGCCATGTCGCGATCCCCGGCATCAATTGGAACAACGCCCGCGATTCGGAAACTGGAGGATTTCGTGACGAGCTGGCCCGGCTCCTCCCAGACGTAGTACTCCATTGTCACAGCGTCGCCAACGCGCGCTCGCAGATCGGCGGCGGCCCACGCGTTCAGGACGACGGAGTCTTCGGAGACGTTGGCGAGGTTCGGAATCAGCGCGTCGAGATCGAGCGCGGTGACGAGCGAGTACGGGACCTCGCGGGCGCCCACTCGAATGTTGTTGGCGAGATACGTGAAGACCTGCTGCGCCCGCATGCCGCCGAGCGCTTTCATCGCGGCCGCCGAGTGCGGCTCGTCGAGGATGCCGCCGCTCGAGCCGAGGACGAAGATGCCGCGCGCGGCGACATCCTTGACCAGGAAACCGACGTCGTCAAGCTGCGCGCGGTGACGAACGAGGGCCTCGAGATCGGCTGGACCCTCGGGTGGGCTCAGGCCCGTGGCGACGAGCACGGTGTTGACGAAGCCCTCGATGTCGAGCTCCTGCTGCAATCGCAACAGCGGCACGAAAGCGGCGAGGACGTCGCCTTGCCGGGCCTCGAGCGAAAACTCGCCGAGCGAGTCCTGTGCCAGGACCTGTGCAACGCCGAGGCGAAGCGAGCGGTCAAGGTTGTCGCGCCGGCCGTGCAGCGACTCGAGCGGCACGTCCGTCGGACGCTGTACGCGTACCAGAATCGAATCCCCTGCTGCAGTCCCGAGATGTGCGGCGAGCGCCGGGCTGATGTATGCCTCGCGATCGCCGGGACCCGCCACGCCGTTCACACCGTGGAATTGCCAGAACCGGTCGTCAACGCCGTAAATTCGAACCTCGCCCGCGCGGCGCCCGCCTGTCTGAGCCGTGACTGTCCCTCTGGCGAGGAACAGTGGCGCCGCGGCACTGAAGCGGCTCGCAAACGCCGGATCGCTCGCAAGGTCGCCCGCGAGCTGCTCGCGGAAGAGGCCGCTCGACACGACGACCTGGTCCGTCTTCCCGAGACGCCCGAGCACGAGCTCGCGCAGGCTTCCGCGGACGGAATCGCCTACAAGAAGCGCACCCGCGAGCACCGCGACGGCCACGGCCACGCCGGCGACGACGGCGACGTTGGTGCGCCAGTAGAAGGTCAGGCCCCGGAAGACGAGCCGTCGTGGGTGCATATCGGAAAGGGTGGCTCGCCGCGTCTCATCGAGCTGGCCGTCGCCAGCAATACGGTGTGGGACGCTCGAGACGTTTCATGGAGCATGCCGCACGCGAAGGCGCGTTTTCAACGCCTAACCTCAGGTTGACCGCCGGCTCAACTCGGCGCCAACATTGCAAAACAATGAGGGGCTTGTGAAACGACGCGAATTCGTGGCGGGCGTGGCGGTCGGTGCCGCGGGAGTGGGAGTAGCTGGCGCGGGTCTGGCCGGATGGCGGCGGCTTCGATCCGACCGGCCGCAGATCGTCCCGGAGTTCGGGCGACTGAGCTTCTCACAGCAGGGCGAGGACATCATCCTGTTCCACGCGCTCCACGATCTGCTCGGGCTCGATCGGCCGACGTACATGGACGTCGGCGCCGCGCATCCCGTCCGCAGCAGCAACACCTATCTCCTGTACGGCACCGGTTCCACGGGCGTCCTGGTCGAGCCAAATCCGCTGTTCGTGGAGATGCTGCGCCGCCAGCGGCCGAAGGACGTGGTCGTGGCCGCAGGCATCGGCGTCACCGACGCACAGGAGGCGGACTACTACGAGATCAAGGGCAACCCGATGCTCAATACCTTCTCGTCCGAGCAGGTCGCGCGCCTGCAGAAGGGCCAGACGGAGAGCGTCGTCGAGCGCGTGTCGAAGATGCCGCTGCTCAACATCAACCGGGTCATCACCGAGCACATGGGCATGGCCCCCGACCTGCTATCGACCGACATCGAGGGGCTGGACTACGCGATTATCCGGACTCTGGATCTGACGCGATTTCGCCCAGGCGTGATCTGCTGTGAAGGTGTGTCGAGCTACAAGAACGGCAACGCGTCCGACATCGCGCAGTATCTCTTGTCTCAGAGCTACATCCTGCGCGGCGGCTCGTTGGTGAATTCAGTCTTCGTGGATGGGAACCGCGTGGACGCGTGAGGGCGTCACTTCGATCCGTCCTGCGCGATGCGGGCGCGCAACTGACCGAGCAGCACATCGGTCGCGCGCGCTTGTGCCGTGTAGTAGTCCCACCACGGGTCATCGTCCGGCTCGATCGACGCGGGGCGTAAGGCCGATTCGATGACCCGAAGCGCCTCGGTACGGTCGCCCGCGCTCGCCGCCATTGCGTTGAGCGCCAGGCGAGGGGCCTGTGCCTTCTGGTACGTGTCGGCCGCCAGCTCGTAGGCCTCGCGCGCCTCCGTCGTCCGGCCCAGGGCCTCGAGCTCGGCGCCCATGAACATGTTCGCGTAGTACTGCAGCAGCATGCTCTCGGTGGCCGCACGTGCCTGTCGCAGCTCGCGCGCAGCCTCCTCGTGACGCCCGCGCCGGCCGAGGACGCGGCCCAGCCGGAGTCGAGTCTCGACATGTAGCGGATCGCGGTCGAGTGCTTGCCTGAACAACCGTTCGGCCTCGCGCAGCGCGGCGCCCTCGCCGCGGACACTGGAGGTCGTGCCCTTCGATGGCCCAATCGCCTGCAGGGCGGACTGGGCTTGAGGGCTGCTCGCCATTTCCTGCAGGCACGCCGCGAAGAACAGCACCTCTGCGTCCCGCGGAAACAGCTGCAGCGATCGCTCGACGTGCCGGAAATCCATTTCTCCAAACGCCTGCAGGTACGACCCGATGGCGAGGTACCACAGGCGCACCGTTTCGTCCGCGCCCGGGCCTGCCCTGGCGCCCCGCGCGGCCTGTACTTGCACGGAGTCCAGGAGCGTCCTTCCGAACTCGAAGTGACGGTCCACGTCCGTCTGCTGACCATCGTTCACGATCCGGATGGGTCCGCCGGCCGGCTTCCGTGACGGGATGTTCTTGAACGGCGCGAACATCGCGATGTCGGCATGCAGCATCGCGCCGCGCCGGAGGATGCGATTCTCTCCCCCGCGCGACACGACGTCCTGTGCAATCGCCTTCAGTCTCGCCAGCTCGGCGCCGTCGTAGACGACCCGCTTCGGCTCGCGAATCATGCTGACGATGGTCCCGAGGTCGGCCCGGAGGAGGTCCAGCGCCGCGGCGTCCCAGTCCCGCACGCCAAGCGCCCATCCATCCACCGTGCCGGATCGATGCTGCTCGACAGCCGACAGCCACGCGTCCAGCCGGTCGATTCGGGACAGCACGCGCGGCGAGGCAGGTCCTTGACCGGCGAACGCAACGCCAGTCGAGATAGCGACGCATGCAACGAACAGCCACGCGCGCTGTCGGGCCACGGTTGCTCCCGATTCTATTCGAGCTTCAGCAGACGCGCGGCGTTGCGCCAGTAGATCCGCTCTCGTTCTTCGTTCGAGATTGGCAGGCGATCGACGACGGCGATCGTGTCGCGGATGTACTGGCGGCCTCCCTGCGGATCGAAAGGCGCGTCGGAGGCGAAGAGCACCTGGTCGATGCCGAAGAACCGAAGCCCGCACACCGTCGGTTCGTACGCGCCGAAGAGCGCGGTGTCGGCGTAGAACATCTTGAAGTAGTCGAACGGCCGCTTCTTCAGCTCCTTGAGGAGAATCGTGTAGTCGCGGTCCGACGTCCGCGCGCCGAGCTGATCCCACCCGGGACCGATGCGGCCTTCGAAGTACGGAATCATGCCACCCATGTGGTGGGTGATGATTTTCAGCGCGGGATACCGGTCGAAGATCCCTGAGAAGACGAGCCTCGCCATCGCGACGCTCGATTCGTAGGGCCAGCCGAACGTCCACCAGATCTCGTACTGCGAGCGATTCTCCGTCAGGTAGTCGGCGCTGTCGGCGGCCCGGTACGGGTGGAGCCAGATGGGCAGGTCGTAGGCAGCCATGGCCGCGAATATCGGCTGGAACTCCGGCGCGTCGAGCGCCTTCCCCTGCACGTTCGAGCAGATCTGGATGCCGCGCGCGCCGAGCGCGCCCATGCACCGCTCCAGTTCCCGCATGGCCGCGTCAACGTCGTTCATCGGCAGCGACGCGATAAATCCCGGGAAGCGATCCGGATACCGGTCCACCAGCTCCGCCATGCCGTCGTTGCCGCGCTGCGCCAGATCGGCGGCATCCGCCGGGCTGGCGTAGGCATCGACGGGCGGCGTGGCAATCGACAGGATCT
>DASTDQ010000441.1:0-4615 GCA_035710305.1 Vicinamibacterales bacterium
CACGGGAGAGAGCCACACCAACAAGTACGCCAGCGAGTCACTCTTGAGTACGCGGCCAACGGCCGCGCCGCCAAGGGCCGCCGTTGCGGCAACAACCCATTGTTTATGTACCTCGGGCTCCGAACGATACGCGAAGGCAAAGGCGAGGAACGCGCCGAAAAGCACCAAGTCGGCGAGGCTGAGAATCGCCACCATGCCTCCGACTTCGACCGGGAAATCTCCGGCTCGTACGCGAAGCGCCGGCGCCCCGATACTGACCATGACACCGATGAGAAAGACGAACGTACCGTACGCCATTCCAGCCACACCGATCTGTCGGTGTAAGCGCACGCGCCCGGCACTCGCGAGTGCCGCCTGGGCAATCAGTAATAACACCCAGCCGACAAATACCGCCGCATGCAGATGAACGATCCATGGTCGCTCGACAGTGCCAGAAACCAGCGGAGCGAAATAGCTTCGCCAGAAACCCCAGGTGACGATTCCGGCGAACAGAATTGCGATCCCGAGGTAGGCCGGACTTCGTCGTAAAAGGGGCATCCCTTGGTAGATCATTGCTGTACTCGCGAAGAAAAACACATGCCGAAAGGGGACACGCCCCGCCGATCGCCCAGTGAACCTTGGCTCGAGTGGGTCAGTGAACCACAAACCAGGGAGGCACGGAGACGTGCCTCAGAGCTCCGTGGTTCGTTCAGGAATAGATCTGCGTGAGCGCGGGTTCCAGCGCCTCGTACCGAAAGACGAAGCCGAGCCTCTGCGCCGCGTCCGGCACCACGCGCTGACCGCCGAGGACCAGCGCGTCGGCCATTTCTCCCAGGAGCAGCCGCAGTGCGAACGCGGGTGTTTTCAGCCACGCAGGGCGCCCCAGAACGCCGCCGAGCGTTCGCGCGAACTCGGCGTTGGTCACGGCGCCGGGTGCGGTTGCGTTGAGCGGACCCGACACGCGGGGATTGGCGATCGCCCACTTCACGATCTCTATCCAGTCGTGCAGGTGAATCCACGACATGTACTGCCGCCCCGATCCGAGCGGCCCGCCCGCGAACAGCGTGAAGGGGAGCGCCAGTTGTGGAAGCGCGCCTCCCTCGCGAGCGAGGACCATGCCCGTGCGCAACAGGACGACGCGCGCGGCCGGCGCGGCCTGGAGCGCCAGCGACTCCCACTCGCGGCCGACGCTCGACAGGAAATCGGAGCCCGTGGCCGTGCGCTCCGTGGCCGGCTCGTCGCCGCGCGTTCCGTAGACGCCGATCGCGGAGCTGCTGATGAACACACGGGACGGACGCGGCCTGGACGCGCAGGCGCGCACCAGCGCGCGTGTCGCCTGCGTGCGGCTCTCGAGGATCTCGCGCTTGCGCGCGGTGGTCCAGCGGCCCCCGGCGATGGAGGAGCCGGCGAGGTTGACGACGACCTCGGCGCCGCCGAACATCGGCGCCCAGGACGCATCGCTTTCACCTGGTGCCCAGGCCACCTCGCCATCCCGTCTTGGGCGTCTCGTCAACACGGTGACAGCGTGGCCGTCGCCGCGAAGGGCCCGCACGAGCGCGGTGCCGAGAAACCCGGTGCCGCCGGCGACGACAATGGTGGACATCTCAGGCTCCGGTCTCCAGTCTACGGTTTCCGGCGCCTTGCGGGCGGCCTGCTGCCCGCCGCCGGGAGCTCCTTGACTCCCCGTGCCCGGTGTTGTAACTAACTAACTAGTTGGTTAAAAGACGACGGCCCGCCCGCGACACTCGTACGGCGCTCCTGCACGCCGCCGCGCGGGAGTTTGCCGACCGGGGCTACGACGCCGCCGGAACCGACCGCATCGCTGCCCGCGCCCGCGTCAACAAGGCGATGCTCTACTACCACTTCCACAGCAAACGCGGCCTCTACCTCGAGATCGTGCGGGACATGGTGGCCACGCTCGGCGCGCGCATCCGTGCGATCGCCGACGGGCCGGGACCTGCCGAGCAGAAGCTCGATCGCTGGATCGGCGCCATCGTCGAAGAGGCCGCCGCCCGGCCGTGGTTTCCGCCCATCATGCTGCGCGAGCTGGCGGCCGGCGCGCCCCACGTCGACGCCGAGATCTTCCGCCTGGTCAACAGCGTTCTGGCCGGCGTGCGCGACGTGATTGCCCAGGGGCAGCGCGAGGGTGTCTTCCGCGACGTCGATCCGCTGCTCGCACACCTGTCGATCATGCCTCCCGTGCTCATCTTCTTCGCCCGCCAGCGTGTGCTGGCGGCCACCAAGCTCCGCGGCGGCCTCCTCGAACCGCGCAACGTCGAGGAGTTTCTCTGCCACATGCAAGCGGCCGCCAGGGCCATGCTCCGGAAACCCTCATGAACATGACACGCCCGCTCGTCCTCGCTCTGCCCGCGTGGTTTGCCGCGTGCACGTCCTCGCTGCCAGCCGACACGATTCGCGTGTCCGGCCACGTCGAAGCGACGGAGGTTCGAATTGGAGCGGAGGTCGGCGGCCGGATCGTCGATCTGCTCGTGGCAGAGGGCGACCGCATCGACGCAGGCACGGTCGTCGCGCGGCTCGACACACGTGATACCCAGCTTCAGATCGACCGGACGCGCGCCGAGCAGGCGTCGGCCACCGCGCAGCTTCGTCTGCTCGAGGCCGGGTCACGCGCCGAAGACATCCGGCAGGCGCGAGCGCAGGTGGACGCGGCGGCCTCTGAGGCCGCTGCCGTCGACGCGGAGGTGAAATCGGCGCAGCTCGATCTCGAGCGCGTGCAGTCCCTCCTCGACGCCAGCGCGGCGGCCCCAAAACAGCGCGACGACGCCCAGGCGCGGGTGGACGTGGCGGTCGCGCGGCAGCGTGCCGCGAACGACCGCGTTCGAGCGGCGCGCGAGGCGCTGTCGCGCCTCGAAGCAGGCACGCGGCCCGAAGAGCTTCACGCCGCCCGCGCCCGCGTGAATGCCTTCGACGCGCAGGTCGCCGTCCTCGAGAAGGCGATCCGGGATGCGGACGTGGTGTCACCCGTCGCGGGGATCGTCACCCAGAAGCTCGTTGACGCCGGCGAGCTCGTGGCTCGCGGCACGCCTTTGGTCGTCGTCACCGACCTCGATCGTGCCTGGGCCAATCTGTTCGTACCCGAGCCGACGGTGCCCCGCATCGCGCTTGGGCAGGAAGCCACCGTGCTCACCGACGCCGGAGGCCCGGGCATCCCCGGGAAGGTCACCTTCATTTCCTCGCGCGCGGAGTTCACGCCACGCAACGTCCAGACAGCCGAGGAACGCTCGAAGCTCGTGTACCGGATCAAGGTGAGCGTCGACAACCGCCAGGGCGTCCTCAAGCTGGGGATGCCCGTTGACGGACAGATCAGCCTCAAGTGAGCGCCATCTCCTTCACCGACGTCGTCAAGCGGTACGGCACGACCGAGGCGCTCTCGGCCCTGACACTCGACGTCCGGCAGGGCGAGATGTTCGGCCTCATCGGTCCCGACGGTGCGGGCAAGACGACGGCCATCAGGTTGATGTGCGGGCTGCTGCATCCCGACTCGGGGCAGATCCGCGTGCTTGGCCTCGATCCCGCCAAAGAACACCGGCGCCTGACCGAGCGGGTCGGGTACCTGTCGCAGCGGTTCAGCCTCTACGGCGACCTCACGATCGACGAGAACATCGCGTTCTTCGCCGAGGTGCACGGCGTGCGCGATTACGCGCGACGCCGCGACCAGCTTCTCGCCATGACGCAGCTGACGCCGTTTCGCGGACGGCTGGCCGATCGGTTGTCGGGAGGCATGAAGCAGAAGCTCGCGCTCGCATGCACGCTCGTTCACGAGCCTGAGTTGATCGTGCTCGACGAGCCGACGACGGGCGTGGACCCCGTGTCGAGGCGGGAATTCTGGAAGCTGCTGGCGGAGTTCCTGTCCAATGGCATCACGATCCTCATGTCCACTCCGTACCTGGACGAGGCGGAACGCTGCTCCCGTGTCGCGCTCGTACACCAGGGGCGCGTCCTCGCGATGGACGAACCGGCGAGGCTGCTCACGCTGATATCCGGCCGGATGCTCGAAGTGATCGCCCCCGGGAGGGAGTCTGCGCGGATTCTGAGGAGCCTGCCGCACGTCGCTGACGCGCAGCTCTTCGGCGAGCGGGTGCACGTCACCCTGACCGACAGCGAAGAAGGCGCCGAAGCGCGCTTCGTTGCGGCGCTTCGGGGCACGCCGCTCGCAGGGGCGCCAGTGCGGCCGATCGCCGCATCGCTCGAGGACGTGTTCATCGCGCGACTGGCGGGGGGCACCACATAAGGGCTCAGGGCTCAGGGCTCAGGGCTCAGGGCTCAGGACTCAGGGCGTAAGGCGATGAACGCGATTGAAGTACGGCGGCTGACCAGGCGCTTCGGCGATTTCGTCGCCGTGGACGACGTGTCGTTCGACGTCGCGGCAGGGGAGATCTTCGGCTTTCTCGGCAGCAACGGCGCCGGCAAGTCCACGACCATCCGCATGCTGTGCGGCCTGCTGCGGCCCTCTTCCGGTACCGCCCGCGTCGGAGGCATCGACGTCACGGCCGATCCCGAAGGCGTGAAGCGGCGCATCGGCTACATGTCGCAGCGCTTCTCGCTGTACGAGGCGCTCACTGTCGATCAGAACATCGCGTTCTTCGGCGGCATCTACGGGCTGACGCGCGATCGT
>DASTDQ010000442.1:0-6218 GCA_035710305.1 Vicinamibacterales bacterium
GTGCTGCAGGAAGTAGATCAGGTTACGTCCGTCGCCGCAGCCGGCGTCGAGCACACGCCGCCTCGCGTCGAAGCGTCCGCGCAGGATCTGGTCGAACAGGTAGATGTCGATGTCGCCGAAGCGGCGTCTGAGCTCCTCGCCCGGCGTGTCGAGCGTCATAGGTTCAGGGTCCGGCTGACGGCGGACACTGCGACTGTCACCGGGATCAATTGCTCCGTGGCGTCTCCGCGGGTATCTGCTGCGGCTGCGGGGCGGGACGCCTCGGCATCTCCTCGGCCGTGAAGCGCGGCAGCATCTGGTCCCTCATCGCCACGTGGTACACCGCGGCCGCCAGCACGATCGCCGACTTCTTCACGTCGTCTTCGATCACTCGCTCGTAGGTGTCGAGGTTGGTGTGCCAAGTGTAGGTCTGGTACTGGATCGGGTCCTGCAACGCGTTGATCCCCGGCAGTCCGGCGGCGGCGAACGAGAACGCGTCGGTGCTCTGGGCCTGGCGGCTGCGCGTCGAGTTGACGCCAAGCACGCCGAGATCCGCGAACGAGGCGACCGCTTCGCGCAGCACCGTGGCGGCTTCGTTGGGGCCGAAGACCGTCATCCCGCGCGTGCGGCCCGTCCCGTTGTCGATGTTGAAGTAGGCAGCGAGCGTGGCGAACGCCGGCTTCTGCTCCTCGAAGCTGCCGAAGTGCTCCCGGATGTACGCTTGCGAGCCGAGCAGCCCCTGCTCCTCTCCGCTCCAGAGCGCGACGCGGATCGTGCGCCGCGGCCTGACGCCGATCGCCGACAGGATGCGGGCGGCTTCCATCATCACGGCGCAGCCGATCGCGTTGTCGGTCGATCCGGTGGCCGCGTGCCAGGAGTCGAGATGGCCCCCGAGCATGACCACTTCGTCGGCCTTGTCCGTCCCGGGAATCTCGGCCACGACGTTATAGCTGGTTCGTCCTTCCGGGTACGTCCTGTTCACGATGTCGAACTCGAGCTCGACGGTCCGCTTGTCGTCGAGCAGCCGCCAGATGCGGCCGTAGTCCTCGTTGCGCATCACGAGCGTGGGCGGCGCCTTGGTGACGTCGTAGGTTCGGTTGTCGAAGGCGCGGATCTGTCCGTGGTCCCGTCCCGCGTCGTTGAGACGGACGGAAGCGCCGTTGGCGACCAGGAACGCGTTCAGCTGTTCCTCGACCTGGCGCGGCGCCACCGGGCGCCTCGCGGGCTGACCAGTTGGCCCGGGCTGCCCTGCCTGCTGCGGCCCCCCACCTCGCCCGGCAGGCGCGGCCGGCGGCGCGTTCAACTGCGCGAGCAGGTCGCTGTCCTCGCGTCGAAGCGGAACGGGATTGAAGGTCACCGGCACCTGCTGAGGAGGGTTGACCAGCACCATCTTTCCCTTCACGACGGTCTTCAGCGGCTCGAGGTACGCGGTCAGCTCTTCCTGCGTCGGCTGCCTCGGCGGCGTCATCTGTATGGCCGCGCCACGCACGAGGCCGCTGGTTCCCGGCGTCCACGCGAGCACCTCCGCGACCAGGGAGTCCTTGACCGGGGACACGATGTACGCCGCGAGCCGCTCGTTGGTCCAACCCGGATGCCCGAAGTTCCAGGGCTCCAGGCGGCCGTTCTTCAGGCCCCAGGCGTGCATCTGCTCGACGGCCCATTCGCCGGCGGCCTTGAGGTTGGGCGAACCCGTCAGCCGCGGGCCGTGCACGTCGGTCAGCACGTGCAGCGTCCGCATGATCTGCGATCGGCTCGTGCCCTCCTGCCGGATCTTCCAGAAGACGTCGAGATCCGGACGCTCCTGGGCAAGGAGCAGCGCACTTGCACCGACGAGCGCCATCAGACACGCTACGAGCAGCTTCCGCATGCACAACCTCCCACGATCGATTCACATCACGGACGTTGACCACAGAGGCTCAGAGAACACAGAGAAGCGATATGGGCTCGGTGTGCTCCGGGTCTCTGTGGTTAGCGTTCGTGACAGTCCATTGAATCAATTCACGTGCTGATAAATGCGCGTCTCCACCCCTTGCAGGATCCGAATCGCGGCGTCGTCGTAGAACGGCAGCATCTGCATCAGCACGATCGCGCCGATCTGTCGCTCGGGATCGATCCAGAAGTAGGTGTTGTTGATGCCCGCCCAGTTCAGGCTTCCCGGCCGCCGCATGTTCGGATTCGGTTTGGCCGGCGCCGCAAGCTGGAAGCCGAGGGCCCAGACGTCTTCTCCCGCACCAAGGGGATAGGGCTTCGCGCGCTGTGGCTCCGCTGATGGCTGCAGCCGGACCTTGACGCTGCCCGTGTGGTTTCGCGTCATGTCGCGGACGGTCTGCTCCTTCAGCAGACGCACGCCACCCAGTTGTCCGTGGTTGAGGATCACCTGCACGAAGCGCGCGTAGTCGGTCGCCGTGGAATAGAGCCCGCCATCGCCACGGACCGTCGCCGGGATCGGGTTCGGGTTGGGGATCTCGACGATCTTCCCGTCCGTCTTCTGATGTCGCGTGACCACTCGTGAGTGCTTGTCGGAAGGAACGGCGTAGGTCGTGTCGCGCATTCCGAGCGGCCCGAGGATTCTGGCCTCGAGAAACGCGTCGATGCGCTGCCCGGAAATCTTCTCGATGACGTGGCCCAGGACTCTCGTGCTGGCGCCGTAGGTCCACTTCTCCCCCGGCTCGTGGACGAGCGGCAGGTCGAGATCGGCCGCGCCCGTCTTCTTCTGCACCAGGGCGAGCCCCGGGTCCGACCACGAATAGCCGATGCCGGATGTATGAGTCAGAAGCTGTCGAATCGTGATCGGACGCGTGGCCGGCCGCGTCTCGAAGGTACCCGCTGCCAGATCGACCTTGCTGATCACCTGCCGGCTCTTGAACTCGGGCAGGTACTTCGACACCTCGTCGTCCAGGCCGAGCTTTCCCTCGTCGACCAGCATCATCACGCCGAACGAGGTGATCGCCTTGGTCATCGACGCGATGTTGAAGATCGTGTCCTTCTGCATGGCGACGCCCTGGGCGTTCATCCTGCCGAAGGCCTCGTGGTACAGCGTCCGATCCGGGCTCACGACCATCACGACGACGCCTGGCACGTCGCCACGGGTAATGGCATCGCGCAGGAAGCTCGATATCGCCGCCGTTCCTTGTGCGTCGATCGCCGGTGGCGCTGCCGCCGGAGCGTTGACGACGAGGAGTAGAACGGCCGCAACAACCATCAGACGCTTCATCGTCGATCCTTTCGCGCGCGGAGGCTGAAGCCTCCGCTCTACGCAGGCGTCGAGAGGACACCGTAGAGCGGGGGCTTCAGCCCCCGCGTTTTACGCCAGCTTCTGCCTCGACAACGGCAACTCCCTCACTCGAGTACCGGTGGCCGCGTGAATCGCGTTGCCGAGCGCCGCGAGCACCGGCGGAAGCCCCGGCTCGCCGACGCCGGTCGGCAGCGCGTCGCTGTCCACGAAGTGCACGTTCACCTGGTACGGCGCGTCGTTCATCCGCGCCACGCGGAAGTCGTTGAAGTTGCTCTGACGGACCCGGCCGCCCGCGACGGTGATCTCCCCCGTCCGCGCCAGCCCCACAGCCATCACCGCCGCCCCTTCCATCTGCGCCCTCACGCGATTGGGATTGACGATGACCCCGGCGTCCACGACCTGATCGATGCGCGGCACCTTCACGACGCCCTTGGCGTCGACCTGCACCTCCACGACGGATGCGACGTAGGTGTTGAAGCTGCGGTGCGCGGCGATGCCGAGGCCCCAGCCATTGCCGGGTTTTCGCTTGCCCCAGCCGGATCGCTCGCCGGCGATCTCGAGCACGCGCCTGAGCCGGCGGGTGTCGATCGGGTACTTGTCGATCGGAGCCCCGTAGTTCGAGTAGTCAACGCCCTGCGACTTCAGATCCAGGATCTTCCCTGGTCCGATGAGGTCGAGCAGGTACTCCAGCGAATCCCGGCCCGCGGCCCTCGCCATTTCGTCGGCAAAGCTGTGCGCGGCGAACGCATGGAAGTTGTTACTCACGGCGCGGAACCAGCCGATACGGACGTGCGCGTCGGCGGGTCCGTTCTCGGCGCGGATGTTCGGCACATCGAAGGGCAGATCGACGAGGCCGAGATCGAGCTCGAAGCCGAGCGGCTCCCGCGCGCCCGGGACGAACGTCGAGGCGATCGGCGGAAACGCAGAGCGGTGCAGCCAGGCCGTCGGACGGCCGCGGCCGTCCACCGATGCTTTGTGATACACGGCGGCCGTCGTGTGGTAGTAGTCGAAGCGGATGTCGTCCTCGCGCGTCCACACCACCTTCACGGGCTTCCCGAGCTTCTTCGAAAGCACGGCTGCTTCAGCCGCGTAGTCCGGCTTCGATTTCCGTCCGAAGCCGCCGCCGAGCAGCGTCACGTGACAGATGACGTTCTGCTTGTCGATGCCCAGGACGGCCGCGCACGCATCCTGTACGGCCTGAGGATTCTGCGTCGGCGCCCAGATGGTGACCTTGCCGTCCCTGAAGTCGGCCACCGCGGCCGGCGGCTCCATCGACGCGTGCGCCGCGAGCGGCGTGTAGTAGGTCGCCTCGAGCACCTTGCCGCCCTTGCCGAACTCGGCATCCACGTTGCCGAGATTGCGAGCCACCTTGACTGGCTGGCTGACGGTCTGCAGCAGCTGTTTCCTGAACGCCTCGGATTCGAAGGAGGCGTGCGGGCCGTCGTTCCAGTCGACCTTGAGCCTCCTGCGTCCCTGCGTCGCCGCCCACGTGTTGTCGGCGATCACGGCGACGCCGCCAAGAGGCTGAAAGAGGTGCGGCGGCTTGAACGGGTCGAGCGTGACCGTCTGCTGGACGCCCTTCACTGCCAGGGCTTCCTTGTCGTTCACGCTGCGCACGGTCCCGCCGAGTACGGGTGGATGCTCGATCGACGCGTGCACCATCCCGTCGCGGAACACGTCGAGCCCGAATTGCGCCTTGCCGGTGACGATGTCCTGCTGATCGTAGGTTGAGGTTTCCTGCCCGACGAGCCGCCGATCCGCCTTTGGCTTGAAGCGGAGCTCCTCGGGTTTCGGCACCGCAAGCTTCGCCGCGGCGGGCACGAGCGTGCCATAGGCGAGCCGTCGTCCGCTGGCCTGGTGCACGACCTCGTGATTGCGCGTCGAGCACTCGGAAGCCGGCACGCCCCACTGGGCGGCGGCCGCGCTCACCAGCATCGATCGCGCGGAGGCGCCGGCGCGTCTGAACGCCTCGTAGAAGTCCCGGATCGATCGCGAGCCGTCGGTATTCTGGTCGCCATAGCGGGCATCGCCGATGCCCTGCTCGATGCGGACGCGGCTCCAGTCGGCGTCGAGCTCGTCGGCGGCGACCATCGGCAGCGTGGTGCGGATGCCGGTACCCATCTCGGATCGGTGCGTCACGATGAACACGGTGCCATCGGGCTGGATGCCGAGGTACACGCTCGGGTTGAGCGCCGCGGCGTCCGCGTTCGTGCGCACCGCGGGCGTCTGCGCCCAGGCGGATTCGGGCAGCACGCGGGCGGCGAGCACGAACGCCCCCGTGGAGAACAGGCCTTCGATGAACCGGCGCCGGCTGACGTTTTCGATGGTGCTCATGCCCGCTCCTTCGCCGCCGTCTTGATCGCGGCGCGGATGCGCTGGTAGGTGCCGCAGCGGCAGATGTTGCCGGCCATGTTGCGATCGATGTCCTCGTCTGTCGGGTTGGGCGTGCGCGACAGGAGCGACGCGGCCTGCATGATCTGCCCGGTCTGGCAGTAGCCGCACTGCGACACGTCGTGCGTCACCCACGCCCGCTGAACCGGGTGCCGGCCGTCAGGGCTCAGGCCCTCGATGGTGACGACGCGCTTGTTCTGAAGCGTACGGAGCGGCGTCTGACACGAGCGCGCGGCCACGCCGTCCAGATGCACCGTGCAGGCGCCGCAGAGGCCGGCGCCGCAGCCGAATCTCGTGCCGGTCAGGCGAAGCTCGTCGCGGAGATACCACAGCAGCGGCATGTCCTCGTCGCCATCGAACCGGCGGGTCGTTCCATTGACTGTAAAGGTCACCATTTACGAACCCCCCAACTCCCAACTCCCAACGCCCAACGCCCAACCGGCCGCATGGTACCACTCCGCGTAGCCATAAGCGTCCGAGCCGGGCCCGGATCCAACCGGACAACATTATCGATCCAGACAATCGTCGGCCGGCGCCTCGAGACCATGCGGCGCTCAGCGGTGTCTAAGCCAGCATAAGGGTTGCCCGAGGCACGAGCTTTGCGGGCGTGCCT